>JAGTSD010000062.1 GCA_018262135.1 Pseudomonadota bacterium
GCTGGCGGCGGGGTTCGGGCAATGGTGGCTGCTGCCGCGCCTGAACGATCATCGCGCGGCGCTGGCGGCGGCGCTGGGCGATTATCTGCGAGCGCCAGCGCGGATCGAAGCGGTCGCTGCCGGGCGCGACGGCTGGCGGCTGGGTTTGCGGCTGCAAGGGGTCAGCCTGCACGATCCCGAAACCGGCGCGGCGCTGGTTCGCTTCAACCGGGCGACGGCGACTCTGGACCTGTGGCGTTCGCTGCGGGAGCAGCGGCCGGCGTTTGACCACATCCGGCTGGAGGGCGTGAGCCTGATGCTGGAACTGGGGGCGGATGGGATGCCGCGACTGCGGGCTGAGGCCGGTCCCGCTGAGACTGCGCCCTCGTTAGCGCAAGTTGCCGGCTGGCTGTTCGCTGTGGGCCGGCTGGATATTGTGGGCGACCGACTGACCGTGCGCCACCGCGATGACGGTGTGCTGAACATTCCGCGCCCCTATTTTCAGGTACGGGAAACCCAGTTCGGCCAGCGGTTGGCGTTCAGTGCCGACCTGCCCGCCGAACTCGGCGACCGGTTTCAGGTGAACGTCGAGCGTCCCCGCTCCGATTCGGAGCCCTGGCGAGGAACCCTGGAGTTGCGCGCCGACCTGTTACATCCGTTCGAGTACAGCCAAAGCGACGGCCAGTGGCAAGGACGGATTCACGGCCTGCGCGTTCAGGATGTGGCGGCCTGGATTCTGCCCTGGCTGGAGGAGCCGACCCGCCAGCGGCTTGCGAGGCTCGATCTCCGGGGCGAGATACCGGAACTCACGGTCCAGGCCGATTCGGCCGACTCCTGGGCCATGACCGCGCAACTGCGCGAGGCGTCGGTTCGCCTGGCTCGCGGCCTGCCGGGATTCGAGCATCTGACCGGAACCCTGAAAATGACCCCCGATCAGGGTCGCATCACGCTCGACAGCCGCAAGGTTCGAGTGGATACCGCCGGCCTGCTGCACGCGCCGGTCACGCTCGATACCTTGACCGGGGCCGTGAGCTGGATACGTGAAGCGGATGAATTGCGCCTGGCCAGCACGAGCCTGGATTTCGCCAACGCTGATCTGAACGTGCGCGTTTGGGGCGATGTGACTTTCCCCGCCGCTGGTATGCCACTGCTGGATCTGCACGGCCGCTATCGCGACGTGAAGATCGGCGCAGTGCGGAGCTATCTGCCGGTGACGGCAATTCCGTCTAAAGGGATGGCCTGGCTGGACCGGGCGCTGGTAAGCGGTCGGGTCGTGGCGGGAGAAGGCGTGTTGCGTGGCCCGGCGACTGCCTTCCCCTTCGACCGGGGCGAAGGCTTGTTTGAAACCCGGTTCCAGATCGAAGGCACGACGCTGGACTATGCGCCCGGCTGGCCGCGGCTGGAGGCAGTGCGCGGGACGGTACGATTTCGCAATCGCGGTTTGCAGGTGGACATTGATGCAGGCCGCCTGCTCGATGCGGAGGTGGAAGAGGCGACTGCCCGGATCGAGGATCTCGATAAAGCGGTGGTGCGGGTCAAGGGTAGCGTCAAGGGACCGGGCGCCAGTCTGTGGCGGGCGTTCAAAGTCAGCCCGGTCGGTCAGGACCTGGGCGAGGATCTGCCGGAACTGCGGATCGGCGGCGCGAATACGCTGGATCTCGACCTCACGATTCCGCTTGACCCCCGTCCCAATCAGGTGCGCGGACGAGTGGGATTTCTGGATAACGATGTCACTCTGCCAGACTGGAATCTGGAACTCGACCGGGTGCGCGGCGAGGTGAACTTCACCGAGGAGGGTCTGGAAGCCCGGGAATTGCAAACCCGGCTGCGCGGCGAGCCGGTTCGACTCGATCTGGATCTGGTCGGTCCCAAGGGCCGCCGTGATCTACGGGCCCGGCTGCGCGGTCGGCTGGGACCTGGCGCGCTGGTCGGGGAAACGGCGGCGAAGACGCTGGAACGCTCGGTCAGCGGCAAGAGTCTCTGGGACGCGGTGTTGACGGTTCCCACCCACCGCCGCGACCGGCGGGACGATTCGCCCCCCTTTACGTTGGATCTGGGTTCAGATCTGCGCGGGATGACCGTTCGGTTACCGGCGCCGCTGAGCAAGACCGCCGGCGAATCCCGCCCGCTGAAAATCACCCTGCACCCCCGCGCGCGCGACACCCTGGATTTGACGCTGGACTATGGCGAGGGGGTGCGGGCGGCGCTGGAACTGGCGGACTTTGCGCGCGATCCCCGGCTGGCGCGCGGCGAACTGCGGATTAACGCTGGTGCGGCCAGGTTGCCAGCAGCGCCGGGGCTGACGGTGGTCGCCGAGTTGCCCCGGTGGGAAATGGCCGGATTTCCCGCTGACCCGGAGGATATTGCCGGTCCGTGGCGTGGATTGCGCCGTATCGAGGCCCGGATCGGCGAACTGGTTGTGGGGCATCAGGCGGTTGCCGACGTCACGCTGAACGCCGTGCGCTATGAAGAGGGCGTGCAGATCGAACTCGATGGCGAAGCACTGGCCGGACGGTTGACCGTGCCGGACGAGCCGAGCACCGAGCGACCGATCAACGCAGCCTTGCAGCGACTCCATCTGCGCCGCGCGGTGGAATCCTCATCCACCGATTCCCCGGATGCCGATACCCGGATCCCCGACCCACGTTGGTTGCCGCCGATGGTGCTAACCGCGAACGATCTGCGCTCGGATGGGGCGGAACTGGGCCGGTTGCGGCTGGTGGCCATGCCGCACCCCGGTGGCATCCGTCTGAATGAATTCAAACTGGAGTCCGAGCGGCAGCGCATCGTTGCCAGCGGTGACTGGCGGCAGGTCAGCGGTGGCCAGACCTCCCGCTTGCAGGCGACCCTGCACAGTCCGGCCCTGGGCGAGACTCTGGCGGCCTTCGGTTATGCGGGGACCGGTATCGCCCGTGGCGAAACCGAAGCGGAACTGGCGGTCGAATGGGCGGGCGCGCTGCCCGAGTTTGCCCTGGAGCGGCTGGAGGGAACGCTGAAGCTCCGGGTCGGCCCTGGCCAATTGCTGGATGTGGACCCTGGCATGGGACGCATGGTGGGCCTGTTCAACGTGCAAAATCTGCTGCGCCGCCTCACGCTCGATTTTAGCGACCTGCTGCAGCCCGGAATGAGCTTTGACCGGATGGCCGGCGAGTTCGCCTTCAAGCGGGGGCAGGTTTATACCGACGATCTCACCATCGAAGCCCCGGCGGCGCGGATTGAGATCAGGGGCCGAACCAGTCTGAAGGAACGCGATTACGACCAGCGCATCACGGTCATTCCCCGGCTTGGCGGCGCGTTGCCGGTCGCAGGGGCGCTGGCGGGCGGGCCGGCAGTCGGCGCGGCGGTTCTGCTGGCCGAACGGCTGCTGCAAAAAAGCATCGAACAGGCCACTCAGTACCGTTATGCGCTAACCGGTTCCTGGGATCAGCCAGTGATGCAATTGTTGGAAGAATCACCACCCGCGAACCCGGGGAAAGGACCAGCGGGCAACAAGTAAACAGGGGGTATTCGACATGCCGATGATAGCGGCGATTCAGATGGTTTCCGGTCCCGGTGTCGCCGAAAATCTGGCTGCCGCTGCCGATTTGCTGGCCCGGGCTGCCGCCCGGGGCGCGCAACTGGCGGTGTTGCCGGAAAATTTCGCCCTGATGGGCCAGCGGGAGAGCGACAAGCTGGCGGTGCGGGAGACGGAAGGGCAGGGGCCGATCCAGGATTTTCTGGCCGAACAGGCCGCGCGTCATCGGCTGTGGCTGGTGGGCGGCACGATTCCGTTGCAGGCCGTTGGCGATGATCGCCGGGTGCGCGCTGCCTGCCTGCTGTTCGACGACCAGGGTCGGCGGGCAGCTCGCTACGACAAGGTCCATCTCTTCGACGTACAAGTCGTGGGCAGCGCCGAACGCTACGCGGAATCGGCCACCATCGAGCCGGGCGACCGTTACGTCGTCGCCGATACGCCGCTGGGCCGGCTGGGGCTGACGGTGTGCTACGACCTGCGCTTCCCGGAGCAGTTTCGCGCTCTGGTGGACCAGGGGATGGAAATTCTGGCCCTGCCGGCGGCCTTCACCGCCGCTACCGGCAAAGCGCACTGGGAAACGCTGCTGCGGGCGCGGGCCATCGAGAATCAGTGCTACGTCGTCGCCTCGGCGCAGGGTGGGAAACACGCCAACGGCCGGGAAACTTATGGCGACAGCCTGATCATTGACCCGTGGGGAGAGATTCTCGACCGATTACCGCTCGGGCCGGGGGTGGCGCTGGCCGAGTTCAACCGGGAGCGGCTGGAGAACGTGCGGCAACAGTTTCCCGTCCTGCAACATCGGGTGCGTTGCGAGATTTGAGAGCCATGGCTACCGATACTCTTGCGCTGGCCCGCCAGCAATTGCTGACCCCCGCCGGTCTCGGCGAGGACGATTTGCACCGCGCTCTGGCCTGTGTGCTGGGTCATGCCGTGGACGGCGGCGATTTGTATTTTCAACTCCGCCGCGCCGAATCCTGGGCGCTGGAGGATGGTCAGGTCAAAAACGCCAGCCACGCCATCCAGCAGGGCGTCGGCGTGCGGGCGGTCAGCGGCGAGAAGACTGGCTTTGCCTATTCCGACGAGATCGTGTTGCCGGCGCTGCTGGAAGCCGCGACTGCCGCTCGCGCCATTGCCTGTCATGGCGGCGACGGTCAGCTTCAGGTCTGGCGGTCCGCGCAACGCCCGATTCTGTACGAGCCGCTCGATCCGCTGGAAACTTTGTCGGCGGAGGCCAAGGTGCAATTGCTGGAACGGCTGGACGCCGAAGCCCGCCGGCAGGACCCGCGCGTGACCCAGGTCATGGTCAGTCTGGCCGCAACCCAGGATACGATATTGGTGGCCGGCAGCGACGGCGCGCTGGCCGGCGACGTTCGGCCTTTGGTCCGTCTGAACGTGACGGTGATCGTCGAGCAGGGCAGCCGCCGCGAGCAGGGGAACGCTGGCGGCGGTGGCCGGGTCGCCTATGGCTGGTTTCTGGACGAGGATCGCGCCCTGGGCTATGCGCGGGAGGCGGTGCGGGAGGCGCTGGTCAATCTGGACGCGGTTCCCGCGCCGGCGGGGACGATGACCGTGGTGCTGGGGCCGGGCTGGCCGGGCATTTTGCTGCATGAAGCGATTGGCCACGGCCTGGAAGGCGATTTCAACCGCAAGGGGACGTCGGCCTTCAGCGGACGGCTCGGCGAACGGGTCGCTTCGCCGCTCTGTACGGTGGTAGACGACGGCACGCTGGCCCACCGGCGCGGTTCGCTCAACGTGGACGACGAGGGGACGCCGACGCAATGCACTACGCTGATCGAGCGGGGCGTCCTCAAGGGCTACTTGCAGGACAAGCTCAACGCCCGCTTGATGAAGGTTGCCCCGACTGGCAACGGTCGCCGCGAATCCTACGCCCATTTGCCGCTGCCGCGCATGACCAACACCTACCTGCTGCCGGGCGAGCACGAGCCGGCGGAAATCATCGCCTCGGTGGAGCGGGGGCTGTACGCGGTGAACTTCGGCGGTGGCCAGGTGGATATCACCTCCGGCAAGTTCGTGTTCTCCGCCAGCGAGGCGTATCTCATTGAAAATGGCCGCGTCACCCGCCCGGTCAAGGGCGCGACCCTGATCGGCAACGGTCCAGACGTGCTCACCAAAGTCTCGATGGTCGGCAATGACCTGCAACTCGACGCCGGGGTCGGCACTTGCGGCAAGGAGGGTCAGAGCGTGCCGGTTGGCGTCGGTCAGCCGACCCTGAAGGTCGAGGCGCTGACCGTCGGCGGGACGCAAGCCTGAACCGGAATACCGGATGACCCTATATGTCTGACACCATCACCCCCACCACTGCGCCGCTGCCGGCGCAGGAACAACTCGAAACTCTGGTCGCCGACATCCTGGCCGAGGCGCGCGCCCAAGGCGCTACTTCGGCTGAAGCAGCGGTCAGTTTCGGCAGCGCCCTGTCCGTCACCGTCCGACTGGGCGAGGTCGAGACGCTGGAACACCACCGCCAGCGGGGGCTGGCGGTCACGATCTACTTTGGCCAGAGTCGCGGCTCGGCCAGTACGGCGGATTGGCGGCCGGAAGCGATCCGCGCCAGCGTGCAAAGCGCTTGCGCCATCGCCCGTCACACCGCCGCCGATCCCTGCGCTGGGCTGGCCGATCCCGACCGGCTGGCGCGCGCCATTCCCGATCTCGATCTTTACCATCCCTGGCCGTTGACCGCCGAAGAGGCCATCGAACTCGCCCGCGAATGCGAAGCGGCGGCCCTGGGGCTGGACCCGCGCATCCGCAATTCCGAGGGCGGCAGCGTGGCCAGCCACGCCGGGGTGATGGTTTACGGCAACTCGCATGGCTTTTGTGGCGGCTATTCGACCACCCGGCACTCGCTGAGCTGCTCGGTGATCGCCCAGGATGAAAGCGGGATGCAGAGCAACCACTGGTATACGGTCGCGCGGAATGGCAACGATCTGGAAACGCCGGTCGTGGTCGGGCAGAAAGCCGCGCGGCGGGCGCTGCGCCGACTGGGCAGCCGCCGGCTGGAAACGCGGCAGGTTCCCGTGCTGTTCGCCCCGGAACTGGCGCGCGGGCTGATCGGCCATTTCGTGGCGGCCATTCGCGGCGGCGCGCTGTACCGCAAGGCGTCATTCCTGCTGGATCGGCTGGACACGCCGGTTTTCCCGGCGTTCGTGACGATTCGGGAACGGCCGCATTGGCCCAGGGCGATGGCCAGCGCCCCGTTCGACAGCGAGGGCGTGGCAACCGCCGACCGCGATCTGGTCAGCGGCGGCGTGTTGCGGGGCTACGTGCTGGACAGTTACTCGGCCCGCCGGCTGGGGATGGAAACCACGGGCAACGCCGGCGGCACGCATAACCTGATCGTCGAACCTGGCCCACTGGGCCGCGAGGCGCTGCTGCGGCAACTGGATACCGGGCTGTGGGTGACCGAGTTGCTCGGTCACGGCGTCAATCCGGTGACGGGCGACTACTCGCGCGGGGCGTCCGGCTTCTGGGTGGAGCAGGGCGAAGTCCGGTTTCCCGTCCACGAAATCACCATCGCCGGCAATCTCGACGCGATGTTCAAGAGCATCGTGGCGGTGGGGAACGATGTGGATGCGCGCGGCGGCATCCGCTGTGGGTCGTTGCTGGTGGAACGGATGACGGTGGCGGGGGAGTGAATCAGCCTTCCCGCTTGCGCAGCAGAAAGTAGAACCGTCCCGCGTCCTCGCGCGCTTCCAGCAGGGCATGGCCCATCTGCTGGCTGAACACCGTGAAATCCCGCACCGACTCGGGGTCGGTGGCGATGACTCGCAGCACCTGACCGCCGCGCAGGCTGGCCAACGCCTTCTTGGCCTTGAGGATCGGCAGGGGACAGTTCAACCCGGAGGCGTCGAGTTCGGCGTCAATGGTGGTCATGGCATGATGCTCGTCGGCTGGTTGCGCTTGAGTCTATCCGCCGGATGCCCTCGAACGAAAGTATCCCAACGCCAACCACGCCTGAACCGGGCAAATGGAATACCATGAAAGGCAACCAATCCTTTGGCAGGCCACCCGCAAGCATCGCACCCGCATGATTCCATTCCGACTGCATTTCAGCCCCCTGACCCGGCGCCGTCTGGCGCAGTTCCGGGCCAATCGCCGTGGCTACTGGTCGCTGTGGCTGTTTCTGCTGCTGTTCGGGCTGAGCCTGGGCGCGGAGTTCGTCGCCAACGACCGGCCCTGGCTGATTTATTACCAAGGCTCGTTTTATGTCCCGGTGGTCAAGGACTACGCCGAAACCGATTTGGGCGGCGTGTTCCCCACCGAGGCTAACTACCGCGATCCCTATCTGGCGCAAATTATCAGGGAGCACGGCTGGATGATCTGGCCGCCGATCCGTTTCAGCCATAACACCGTCAATTACGATCTACCCGTTCCAGCCCCGGCGCCACCCTCCGCCGACAACTGGCTGGGCACCGACGATCAGGGCCGCGATGTGCTGGCGCGACTGATCTACGGCCTGCGGATTTCGGTGCTGTTCGGCCTGTTGCTGACCCTGAGTTCCTCCATCATCGGGGTGGCGGCGGGGGCGGTGCAGGGCTATTTCGGTGGCCGGCTGGATCTGCTGTTCCAGCGCTTCCTGGAAATCTGGGGCGGGCTGCCGCAACTGTTCATCCTCATCATCGTGTCGAGCGTGGTGGCGCCGGGGTTCTGGACCCTGTTGCTGATCCTGATGCTGTTTGGCTGGACCGCGCTGGTTGGGGTGGTGCGGGCCGAATTCCTGCGCGCCCGCAACTTCGACTACGTCCGCGCCGCCCG
>JAGTSD010000063.1 GCA_018262135.1 Pseudomonadota bacterium
TCGCACCGCCGCGTTCAGCAGCAGCCCCTGGGCCAGCCCGGTGGCGATGGCCGAGGCCAGGGTACAGCCCGTACCGTGGGTATTGCGGTTGGCGGTGCGCGGCGCAGTGAAGCATTCCTCGCCGTCACGCCAGATCAGCCAGTCGGTTACCATATCGCCGGGCAAGTGCCCGCCCTTGACCAGCACTGCCGTCGGCCCGAGTTCGAGCAACTGGCGAGCTACCGCTGCCAGATCGTCGGGTTCCCGGATCGGAAGCCCGCTCAACGCCTCTGCCTCGCGGACGTTGGGCGTAATCAGGGCGGCACGGGGCAGCAGGCGCCGGATCAACGTATCGCGTGCCGCCGGGTCGAGCAGGCAGTCGCCGCCCTTGGCGTACATGACTGGGTCTACCACCACCGGAATACCAGTCGCTGCTCGGTCCAGCGTTTCGACTACGGCATCAATTACGGCGGTGTTGTGCAACATGCCAGTTTTAATGGAATCGGCGCCGATGTCCTCCAGCACCACTCGGATTTGCTGGGCGATGAAGGCCGGCTCCACGCCGACGATGCCAAACACGCCCTGGGTATTCTGCGCGGTCAGCGCCGTGATCGCGGTCGCGGCGTAACCGCCCAGCGCCGTCACCGTCTTCAGGTCGGCCTGAATTCCCGCGCCCCCGCCGGAATCCGAGCCCGCCACAATCAGTACCCGTCCGTTCATCACCATGCGTTCTCCTGGATTCAGTGGTTCAGATCGCTACAGCAATTGCACGCCGTGGCAAAAGCGGGTAGCGTACCGCGCTTTCATGGAACATGGCGATGATAACCATGCGGATCGAGTCCCCCTTGTGCCTGTACACGGGCGTGGCGCTGCCCCAGTGGATCGATTACAACGGCCACATGAACGTCGCCTATTATGTGCTGGCGTTCGATTACGCCACGGACGCTTTCATGGAGTGTCTGGGCATGGGACGGGACTATCAGGAGCGCCAGCGATGCTCCACCTTCGTGGTGGAAACGCATGTCAACTACCAGCGCGAACTGGTGGCTGGCGATCCCATGCGCATCACCACCCAGTTGCTCGGCTTCGACAGCAAGCGGATTCACTACTTCCATCGGCTGTATCACGCTGCCCGGGGCTTTCTGTCGGCGACCACCGAATTGATGGTGATTCACGTGGATCTGGCCGAGCGGCACAGCGCGCCGATGCCCTTGCCGGTCCTGGACCGATTGAGCGCGTTGATGGCGGCGCACATGCAACTGCCGCGTCCGCCCCAATCAGGTCGGGTGATGGGAGTGCGCGCCAAATCTCCAACCATCCAGCCCGAAACCCCGGTATTGCGCTTGCTGTCCAGATAGCGCCGCAAGGGACTGGCGCTTGTAGGAACTGGTCAGCGTTCGTTCAGTTTGGCTAACCTACGCTGATTGTCAAATTTTAGTCATCCGAGGCATGTCATCATGTTCAAAGTCATACCTTCCTTATTGCTTGTAACCATTCTTGGAGCGCCGGCGCCGTTGCTGGCCGGCGGCTTGACGGGAGATGCGATGCTGGGCGGCGCGCTGGGCGGCGCGTTGGGAGCTGGCCTGGGCGCCGAACTGGGCGGGCGCGACGGTGCGATCCTGGGCGGCGCGCTCGGCGGCGCGGCGGGGACCGCCATCACCACTCGCCGCCACCGTCGGCCCGAGGTGATCTATGTGGACCGTTATGGTCCTCCCCGCGGTTATTATTCTCACCCGGGCCGGCATCGGGGCTATTACAAGCACAGACATTACCGCCGTTACTACGACTAGCGAGTCGGTAGACGGACAGCGGTCAAGCAGTTGCCTGCCCCTGCGGGGGCCGCGCGCCGTTGAAACATCAATGAAATGGCTCGTTGTGGCGCGGTCGGGGTAAACCGACGCTGCCGGGGATCATTCCTGAATCGAAAACGAAAAATTCAGGACCGGTAGTGGAATTTTGCTATGCTCAATGCAGCGAACTCCCCGTAACGCATCGTCGCACCCGGTTTGAGCGGGTGAGATTGAAGCATCCCACAATCGAACGAAGCCTGTTTTGACCCATTTTGTCCGACGCGTCCTGCTGGCGGTGGAAAAACGCATTCCGTCAGCGTTGCTTGGCCCGGAAGGCTGGCTAAGGGTTGCCGTGGCCGTTGTCAACGTGGTCCTGGTGATCGCGCTGGCGTACGCGCTTGCCGGCCTGACGCTCGCGATGCTGACAGGCTATTCCCTGTCCCCCGCGGGTTCTCCGGCGCTGGCAGAGTCCACGTCAGGTTCCGATAACCCCCCACCGGCTCCCCCAGTTGCTGACGCCGCCATCAGTTCGTGGCATCTGTTTGGCCAGGCGGACGCCGTCCGGCCGGTGGAAACGCTGGCCGCCCCTGCGCCGGTGACCCCGCTCAATCTACGGCTGGTCGGGATTTTCTTTATGGAGCGGGGTGGCGACCGGGCGCTGGCCTTGATCGCTGACAGCAACGGACCGGAGCGCGGCTACCGGATCGGGGAGTCGCTGCCCGGCGGTGCCCGTTTGCAACGCATCCAGCGCGATCATGTGGTCGTTTCCCGTGGTGGACGGGAAGAGATGCTGAAGCTGCCGAAGTTGGGGGAGATGGCCCCGACGAACGCACCGATGATGGCGCCGCCGGACACACCCGAGCCAGAGATCGAACCGATGGTCGAACCGGGTGCTGAACCGGAGGCTGAACCGGTGGGTGAACCGGAGGCTGAACCGGCGGCATCCAGAAAGCCGCAGGTAATTGATGCTACCGCCGTGGTGTCCCGACTGCGCGGTGAAGTAACGACTCGGCCACGGGCGCTGGAGGATATCGCTTTCGCCAGTCCCTATCTGCAAAACGGTCAGTTTATCGGGTTTCGCCTGCGACCGGGGCGCGACCGGCAGCTCTTTCAGCAATTGGGCCTGAACGGTGGCGATGTGCTCACGGAGATCAACGGCAGCCGTCTGAACAGTCCCGCGCAGGGTTTGACCGCGCTTCAGGAAGTATTGAACGCCGGTCAGATCAACGTACGGATATTGCGGAACGGCGCCGAGATTCCCTTGACTTTTTCCCTGGGGGGACAGTAGCCGCAATGAATCCCATGGCTTTCCGACGCTTTGCTACTGCTGGCGCCACGCCCACCGGTTTCCGACCATGATCCTATCCCATTGGCTGAACAGACGGTTTTTTTCCCCGCGTTCGCTTGTGGCGCGCTGTGTCCTGAGCGTATTGCTGGCGGGTTCGGTGTTGACCCTGCCGGTGGGCGCCGCGCCGGTAACGCTCAACCTCAAGGATGCCGAGATCAACGCCCTGGTGGAGAGTATGTCGGTGTTGACCGGCAAGAACTTCATCGTCGATCCACGGGTCAAGGGCCGGGTGACCATCATTTCCTCCAAGCCGATGGACGAGAAGGAACTCTACGAAGTATTCCTGGCGGTGCTGGGGGTACATGGCTTCGCCGCCATTCCCAGCGGCAAGGTGATCAAGATCGTGCCCGCGGCTGGGGCCAAGCAGGAGAACGTTCCTACCGTGGACCGGCGGGGCGGTGTCGAGCCGGATCAGATCGTGACCCGGGTGATCCAGGTCCAGAACGTTTCCGCCGCGCAGGTCGTGCCGATCCTCCGTCCCCTGATTCCGCCGCAAGGGCATCTGGCTGCTTATACTCCGACCAACGTCCTGATCATTTCCGACAGCGCTGCCAACGTCGAGCGCATCGCCAGCATCATCGCCCGGGTTGATCTGGCGAGCAACGAGGAAGTTGAAATCGTGCCGCTGCGCCACGCCTCGGCTGCCGAGATCGTGCGAGTGCTGACCGCCCTGGAACAAAGTCGGGCCAAGGCTGATCCGGCCGCCGCCGCCGGCGCGCCGCCCCGGATGGTGGCGGACGAGCGCACCAACAGCATTCTGCTGAGCGGCGACAAGGCCTCGCGGTTGCGGTTGCGGACGCTGATCTCCCATCTGGATACGCCGGTGGATAGCGGCGGCAACACCCAGGTGATCTACCTGCGCTATGCCAAGGCGAAAGATCTGGTGACGGTATTGCAGGGAGCGAGCAAGAATCTGAGCAGTGAAGCGGCGCGCAATGCCCCGATGCCGGGTCAGGTCCCAGGCGCGGCCCCGGGCGGTAGTAGTACGAGTAGCAGTGGATCCAGTCTGGTGGATATTCAGGCCGACGACGCAACCAATTCCCTCGTCATCACCGCGCCGCCGGAACTGATCCGCTCACTGCGCACGGTGATCGCGCAACTGGACGTACGCCGCGCCCAGGTGCTGGTGGAAGCGGTCATCGCCGAGATTTCCGCCGAGAAGACCGCCGAACTCGGCGTGCAATGGGTAGTGGGCACCAACAATGCGGTCGGCTTCACCAACTTAAATACGGGTAACTCCAGTCTAGCTAATATCATTGCTCTAGCCGCTGGGGCCAACAGCGGTGATCTGACGGATACCACGCTCCTCCCCCAGGGCCTTCAATTTGGGGTGGGCGACTTTACCAAAGGTAACCCCTTTGGCGTCCTGATCAGCGCCCTGGCCAAGGATGCTGATGCCAACGTGCTGTCTACGCCCACCATTGTGACGCTGGACAACGAGGAAGCATCAATCATCGTCGGCCAGGACGTTCCGTTCGTGACCGGTTCCTACACCACCTCGACCAGCAGTGGCGGAACCAATGATAACACCCAGATCGGCAATCCGTTCCAAACCATCAATCGCCAGAAGGTGGGCATCAAGCTCAAGGTCAAGCCGCAAATCAATGAAGGGAACGCCGTCAAGCTGGAAATCAGCCAGGAAGTATCCAACGTGGTGCCATCGGCCAACGCCGCTTCCCAGGGTCCGACCCTGAACACCCGCGAGATCAAGACCAGCGTATTGGTGGAAGACGGGCAGGTTCTGGTGCTGGGCGGGCTGATCGATGACAAGCTCGACGAGGGCGCTTCAAAGGTGCCCCTGCTGGGTGATGTGCCGCTGCTGGGCAATCTGTTCCGTTATCGCAACACTACCAAGCTCAAGCGCAATCTGATGGTGTTCCTGCATCCGGTTATCCTGCGCGATCCAGCCCAGGGCACCTTGCATACCAGCAGCAAATACAGCTATATCCGCGAGCAGCAACTGGCAGCGCGCACCAAGGAGGTTTCTCTACTGCCGGATGTGCAGACGCCGGTGCTGAAGCCATCGGACGAGGTCAAAACGCAGGGCACGATTCTGGACACGCAGCCACCGGTCGCGCCGGTTCCGACTCCGGTAGCCAGCAAGCCGCCAACGGTGGCGCAGCCGATGGAATTCGGCTTCGGCGATAAATGAACGTGGAGCCCTTGCCGATCGCGCTGGCCGAGACCGGATCCGCGCCGGATCACCCCCTGCCGTATGCCTTTGCCAAGCGCCATGGGGCCCTGGTTGTGGACGAGGAGGACGGCAAAATCACCGTCGCCTGCCGGGCCGGCATCAGTTCGCGCAGTTTGGCCGAATTGCGCCGTTTTCTGAGCGCCCCGCTACGGGCAGTCATGGTGTCGCCCGAAAATTTCGAGCGCATGCTGCAGGATTGCTATGAAGGCGATAAAGATGGCGCAGCCCGGATGATGGAGGATCTGGGCGAGGAAATCGATCTCGACCAGATCGCCCTGAATCTGCCCGAACCGGAAGATTTGCTGGAAAGCGCCGACGATGCGCCGATTATCCGGTTACTTAATGCGCTGCTGACCGGAGCGATCAGGGAGAACGCCTCGGATATTCACATTGAATCGTTCGAAAACCGGCTGCTGGTGCGGTTTCGGGTGGACGGCGTGTTGCGCGAGGCCCTGCAGCCGCCCCGGGCGCTGGGGCCATTGCTGGTGTCCCGCGTCAAGGTCATGGCCCATCTCGACATCGCCGAAAAACGCCTGCCGCAGGATGGGCGGATTTCGCTGCGGGTCGCCGGCCGGCCGGTGGACGTGCGGGTTTCCACCTTGCCTACCGGGCACGGCGAGCGGGTGGTGCTACGCCTGCTGGACAAGCGCGAGGGCCGGCTGGATTTGCGGCAACTCGGCATGGAACCGCGCGAGGAGGCACGGCTGCTCAAGCTGATCCAGCGCCCGCACGGCATCCTGCTGGTCACCGGTCCGACCGGGTCCGGCAAGACCACGACACTGTACGCGGGGCTGACCCTGCTCAACGACCGCAAACGCAACATCATGACCGTCGAGGACCCGATTGAATACTATCTCGACGGGATTAGCCAGACCCAGGTCAACACCAAGGTGGAGATGACCTTCGCCCGCGGCTTGCGCGCCATCCTGCGCCAGGATCCAGACGTGGTGATGGTCGGCGAAATCCGCGATCTGGAAACCGCTGAAATCGCGGTGCAGGCTTCGCTGACCGGTCATCTGGTGCTCTCGACCCTGCATACCAACAGCGCGGTCGGCGCCATGACCCGACTGCGCGACATGGGCGTGGAACCCTTCCTGCTGTCGTCGTCGCTGATCGGGGTGCTGGCCCAACGTCTGGTGCGCAAGCTCTGTCCGAATTGCAAACAACCGCATCACGCTACGCTGGCTGACTGCGAGGTCCTGAACGTGGATCCGGCCGTGCCACCGACGCTGTACATCCCGGTGGGTTGCGCGCATTGCAACCAGTCCGGCTATCGGGGTCGTACCGGGATTTTCGAGCTGGTGACGGTGGATGAGACGATGCAAAGCCTGATTCATGAAGGCCGGGGCGAACAGGAGCTGGAGCGCCATGCCCGGTTGTCCAGCACCAGCATTCGCGATGACGGCCGCCGCCGGGTGCTGGCCGGGGATACCGCGCTGGCGGAGCTGGTGCGGGTGACGCGGGAGGATTGATGCCCGCCTTTCAGTACGCCGCCCTCGATGGTCGGGGACGCCAGCGCAAGGGTCTGATCGAAGCCGATACGCCCCGGCTGGCCCGACAGGCGTTGCGCGAACGTGGCCTGAATCCGCTGGAGGTGGAGGAGATTGCCAGCCAGGAACGGCGGCGCGGGCGCCAGTGGTGGCGCGGCCGGGTGCGGATCAGCGCGACCGATCTGGCGCTGATCACCCGGCAACTGGCGACCCTGGTGGGATCGGGGCTGCCGCTGGAGGAGGCCTTGGGCGCGGTGGCCCGCCAGGCGGATCGGGCGCGATTGGGTGGTTTGTTGCTGGCGGTGCGGACCCGGGTGCTGGAAGGGCATACCCTGGCGACCGCGCTGAGCGATTTTCCCCAGGTGTTCCCGGAGTTGTATCGGGCGACCGTCGCCGCCGGCGAGCAGTCCGGCCATCTGGACGTGGTGTTCGAGCGGCTGGCCGACTACACCGAGGCCCGCCAGCAGATGCGCCAGAAAGTCGGACTGGCGCTGTTTTATCCGCTGTTGCTGACCGGCGTCGCCATCCTGATCGTCGCCGGCCTGTTGACCTACGTGGTGCCGCAGGTGGTGCAGGTGTTCAGCAGCCTCAACCAGCAGTTGCCGGCGCTGACCCGGGGCTTGATCGCCCTCAGCGATTTTCTGCGCCAGTACGGCTGGGTGGTATTAGCGGCGCTGGCGGCGGGCGTGGCGGGCTGGTTGTATGCCCTGCGCCGGATTGGCTTCCGGCGGCAAGTGCATCGGACTTTGCTGCGGCTGCCGCTGCTGGCGCGACTGGTGCGGGGAACCAACACCGCCCGCTTTGCCCGGACCTTCAGTATCTTGATGGCCAGTGGTGTGCCGGTACTGGAGGCGCTGCGGATTTCCGCCCAGGTGATCGGCAACGTGCCGATGCGGGAAGCGGTGGAACGGGCGGCGACGCGGGTCAAGGAAGGCGCCAGCCTGCAAAAGGCGGTCGGCGCCAGCGGCTATTTCCCGCCGATGACCGTACAGCTTATCGCCAGCGGTGAAGCCAGCGGCCGGCTGGAAAACATGCTGGAACGGGCAGCGGTGCAGCAGGAGCGCGAGACGGAGACCCTGATCGCCGCGTTGCTGGGCATTTTCGAGCCGATGCTGATCCTGCTGATGGGCGGAGTAGTACTGATCATCGTGCTGGCGATCCTGCTGCCGATTTTCGATCTCAATCAACTGGTGCGCTGAGCCGCCGCGCGCAGGGCGGTATCGTCCAGGGTGTAGGCGCGGGCGAAACTACTGACCTTCCCACGGATGATTGCTGTTCTTGAAGGTTCATTTACCATGCTCCACATTTCACGGTAGCGCCGCCCAGTCCACCGCGTACTGGTCCAGTCCCCGCTGCCGTAGCTCCCACAGTGGCGACAAGTCCCGCAATCGGCGTACTGCCGCGCTAACCGCCGCAATGGCACAGTCGATCTCTTCAATC
>JAGTSD010000359.1 GCA_018262135.1 Pseudomonadota bacterium
GGCTTCGCCCGCCGCGACCTTGCGCAGCGCCTCCTGGGTGTTGGCGACGGGCAACAGCGCCAGTTGCGGCCAGTCCCGTTGCAACCAGCCCTGGGTGGCTTCGTCCCGCACGACCGCCACGTTCTTCCCTTCGAGGGCGCGCAGACCGCCCAGATAGGCCACGTCCGCCGCGGAAAAGATCGCCGCGGGGAAGGAGAGATAGGGCTCGGTGGAATGGAGCAAACGTTGCCGGTCCGGTGTCGCCACCATGGCTGGCAACAGGTCGAGCGTTCCGTCCTTGAGCCGCCGCAGGGCCTCGGTCCACGACAAGTCCGTGGCGATCTCGAAACGCACGCCGAGGAGCTTTTCCAGGCGTTTCAGATAGGCGGTGGAGATCCCCTGCGCCACGCCGGTCCCATCGACGAACTCCACCGGCGCCCAGTGGGGGTCGATGCCGACCCGCAGGACCGGGTGTTCGGTCAGCCAGGCGCGCTCTTCGGCGGTGAGCGCGGCCTGCGGCGCGATGCGGTTCAGGTAGTCCTGGCCGAACCAGCGCTGGTAGAGTTCGGCCATTTCCTCCCGAGTGATGGCCGCGAGTCCCTTGTTCAGAATTTCCACCAGTTCCGGCCAGTCCTTGCGGATCGACATCACCAGATCGGTTTGACTCCCCTGCAGCATTTGCACGGGCGTGAAACCCAGGACACCGTTGCTGGCCCGCCAGTATTCCAGGCCATAGGAATCCATCACGGCATCGACCTCTCCTCGCAGCAAGGCATAGGCCAGCGCCTCCGTGTTGTCCAGCGGCGTCGCTTCAATCCCGGGCTGCGCGGCCAGCAGGTTGCGCAGGTACAGGATGCCTTTGAGATAGCCGACTCGCTGGCCCCGAAACCCGTTGATGCCGTCATCGGGCATGGACTGCCCGGTCCGCAAATAGATGAAATACTGAACGGCGTGGAAAGGCTGGGTGAAGAGAAAATGGGCCTTGCGCGCTTCCACGGGGGCCGACAGGGTCAAGCCAGCGAGGCGACCGGCCTCGGCCCCTTCGACGATGGCGTGCCAGGGTCCCGCCTCCAGACGGATATGGGTCCCCAGCTTGCGGTTGAGCAGGGCGACATGATCGAAGGCGAAACCGCCAAACCGGCCATCGGCATCCTTGACGACCGCGGGTGCCCATTCCTCGCCGATGCCCAGCACGATGTCCGGGTGCTGGGCGAGCCAGGCCCGCTCCGCCGGCGTCAGCGGATCGGGGCCGGCTTCGCCGGCGGCGAGCGTTCCGGCCAACATGAGCCCGAAGCACAGCAGCAAAAGCGCGTGGAGGTTTTTCGCGATCACGGCTTCAGGCTCGCACCACGGCGATCCGCCGGCCCTGGGGACTGGGTAGCTCCTGGCTGGACGTGCGCTCGCGGATCGGGGGTTGACCGGCGCGCCGGTCGAAAATCACCAGCCAGCCATGATCGAGTCCCAGTCCAGCCAGATAGCCGTCCAGTTGTTCCATGCCCTCAAGCAGAGGATCCGGTTCCCCGTCGCGCCAGACCTTGAGTTCGATCCCCAGGGTCACCGCGCCGTAGCGCAGGCAGAGATCCATGCGCCCGGACCCGATGGCGTATTCCCGCTCCAGGGTCCCGCCGCCGTTGACCACCCGATGCAGGAAGGCCATCAGCACCAGGTGCGGGGCGATTTCGTGATAGGGCGCGCTGCCCAGCAGCGGTTGGCCGTGCTGGCGCCAGAAGCTCAGGAAGGCGGTCAACAACTGCTCGGGGTTGAGACTGCCGTCGGCATTGAGCCAGGTCGGGGCGATCTGGGGCAAGGAATCCTGCGGTCCGCCGGCCAGGGCGCGCGGCAAGACTTCCCGGTAAATGGGGTTGGCGACCACCAGCCCGCTGCTGTCCTCCCGGCGCAATAACCCCAAATCCACCAGATATTGTCGATCATCTTCCGGGACTTCCCCCATGGTCATCCCGGCCAGCATGGGTTCGATCACCCGCCGCACCCGCGCCTCCCGCAGCTTGTCGGCCAACTGATCCAGATGGGTCACCCGCCGCAGGATCAAGTTTTCCTTGGCCTGTTCGATTCTCTCCCCCGTGATCGGCCGGCGCCGGTCGCGGCCGTCGGGCATCCGAAAGCAGGTTTCGTAGGCCAGAGCGTTGACCAGCCAGGGTTGCCCCAGGGTCAGGGTCCAGACGGCGTCCAGCGCTTCGGACGCAAACGCCTGGCCGGTTTCGTCCGTGTGCTGCTGGAGCAGCGCCCGCACCTCTGCGGCGGTGAAATCGCCCAGCCGCAGGGATTCCGCCTTGATGTTGAAGGCGCTGCCGCCGGTAATGGCCGCCTGCTCCTGGCTCGAGTGAATCCGGTAGTCGCGCAAGTCGCGCACGCCACAAAGAATCACTGTCTGGGGAAACTGGGTGGGCCGTTTGGGATAGCCCGCGCGCAATTGCCGCAGCAGGGAAATCAACGTATCCCCGATCAGGGCGTCCACTTCGTCGAGCAGCAAGACGGTGGGCAACGATGATCGCTCGCACCAGCAGGTGAGGAATTCTTCAACCCGCGTGCCGCCGGTGGACGTGGCGATCACCTCCCGGCCCAGGGCCGGCGCCGCCGCATCGCCGATCTGATCGCGGGCGCCACGGGAAACTTGTTCCACCACCACCGCCATCCCTGGGTCCACGTCTTCCCGGTAGGCTTGAGCCGGTTCGAGGTTGGCATACACCGCCCGGTAGCGCCCGCCCCGGTTTAAATACTCCGCCAGCGCCAGCAGGCAGGTGGTTTTGCCGGTCTGCCGGGGGGCATGGAGCAGAAAGTATTTCTCCTGGCCGATCAAGGCCAGAATTTCCTCCAGGTTCCAGCGCCGCAACGGCGAGAGACAGTAATGCCGGTCTTCTTTGACCGGCCCTTCGGTATTGAAAAAGCGCATGGCGGGTCTCCGGCGCGCAGGCTTGAGTCGAGTTCGGTTCTTGCTGGGAGGCGATCGCCAATCATCTTAGCAGGCCGTCTGCAACCCGGCTGGGGTCAACGGATCGGGGCCGGTTTCGCCGGCGGCGATCTTTAAAAGCGCGCGGAGGTTCCTCACCGTTCGCCTATTTTCAAGCAAGCGGTTGAGTAAACTGGGGTTTTCATCAAGACAATCGTTTCTCCAAACCCGGCTGTCAGGAAAATCCTTACAGGAAAATCCTGATTTTATTTAGCAAGATCACAGTGTATGGTTTTTCCAATGTCGTGCACATTCAAATCCACTACCACCGGGAGATTCGCATGAACAA
>JAGTSD010000360.1 GCA_018262135.1 Pseudomonadota bacterium
TTGCAGCGCCGCGCCGCCGAACGCGCCACCCGGTTGTTGATCGACATGGCGGGCGGTCAGCCGGGACCCATCGTCGAGGCGGTTTCCCCCGAACATCTGCCGGCGGAACCCGCCATCCGGCTGCGGCCCGAACGCCTTCGCAACCTGCTAGGCATGGATGTGCCCGCCACCGAGGTCGAGGAAATCCTGCGGCGGCTGGGCATGGCGGTGGCGGTCGAAGTGGATCACTGGCTGGTCGCGCCGCCGAGCAGCCGGTTCGACATCGCATTGGAAATAGATTTGATCGAGGAGATTATCCGGATTCATGGCTATGATCGCCTGCCCGGCAACCGGCCGTTGACCCGGATGGAGGTGCCGCCGCAGCCGGAAGGGCGGGTGACGCCGGAACGGTTCAAGGAAACCCTGGCGCAGCGTGGTTTTCAGGAAGCCATCACCTATAGTTTTGTGGATCCCGTGTTTCAGCAGCGACTCGATCCCGACCGGCAACCGCTGGCGCTCTCGAATCCGATTTCCGCCGACCTGGCGGTGATGCGCACCAGCCTGTGGCCGGGCCTGCTCAAGGCGCTGATCTATAATCAGAAGCGCCAGCAAACCCGGGTCCGGCTGTTCGAGTGCGGCCTGAACTTCATCCCCTCAGCCGACGGCTTGCGACAGGAATCCTACCTCGCTGGCGTGGCGGTAGGCGCTGCCCTGCCGGAACAGTGGGGCGCACCGGCCCGACCGGTGGATTTCTTCGATCTCAAGGCCGATGTGGAAGCGCTGCTGGTCCTGAGCGGCGAACCGGAAAAGTTCGCTTTTGTTGCCGCCGCGCATCCGGCGCTGCATCCCGGCCAGAGCGCCCGGATCGAACGGGCGGGTCAGCCGGTGGGCTGGCTGGGCGCGCTGCATCCCCGCGTGGCGCGGGAGCTGGACGTGGAGGGTGATGCCTTCGTGTTCGAACTGCGGCTGGAGGGGGTGCAAACCGCGCGGATACCGGCGTTTCGGGAGCTTTCCAAGTTCCCGGCCAGCCGCCGCGATCTCGCCATCGTGGTGGATGAAGCCGTCACTGCCCAGGCGATTCAGGATTGCATCCGCCGTCACGGCGGCGAACGGCTGCGCGAAGCGTGGCTGTTTGATGTCTATCGGGGCAAGGGTATTGCCGAAGGTCAAAAAAGTTTGGCTTTTGGATTGATTTTACAAGCTTTCTCGCACAATCTTACAGACAGTGTGGTCGAAGAGACCGTTTCCGGGATCATCGCCGGGCTGGCCGAGCAGTTCGGCGCAACGCTAAGGGTGTAGGAGATGGCACTAACAAAAGCCGACATGGCGGAATATCTGTTCGAGGAACTGGGCATCAACAAGCGCGAGGCCAAGGAACTGGTCGAGATCTTCTTCGAGGAGATCCGCAGTGCCCTGGAGCAGGGGCGGCAAGTGAAATTGTCCGGGTTTGGCAATTTCGACCTGCGCGACAAGAATCAGCGGCCGGGCCGTAATCCCAAGACGGGGGAAGAAATCCCGATCACTGCCCGGCGGGTGGTGACCTTCCGTCCGGGACAGAAGCTTAAGGCGCGGGTAGACGCCTTCAAGGGCGAGGCGCAGTAAATACGTTTGTTGCGAACCGCTTGGCAAGCCGGGCGGATTGAACTACTATTACCGACCTTCACAGCGGGTAGTCCGCTGTGTAACGGGGCGTAGCGCAGCCTGGTAGCGCACCTGCATGGGGTGCAGGTGGTCGGAGGTTCAAATCCTCTCGCCCCGACCAATCAAAGCAAGCACTTGGCTTAGAAATTTTTCAAGGCCAAGTGCTTTGTTTTTTGCACGATGGAAATGTGCTGTGCCCCATAGCTTTCAAAGCTATAGGGAGCGTGGAGAGCCTGGCTACCCAGAAGTTGATATCTCTGGCCCGTTCGGGCCGGTAAAAACCCATGCCGGGACTGATGGGATTCAACTGCAAGTCGAAGGCCGTGGTTTTGATGGCTTTCTGTTCCTGGCTTGTCAGACGCGCCAGAATTTCCCGCAATGCGAAATTCCATGCGTTCAGACCCTGAACACCTTCATGACTTCATCGCCCAGGTGATTGATCACCTTCACGGCAATCCGCCCGGATTTTGGCTTCTTGAACGGACGGGAGAGGTCGCTGTTCAGCGTCGCCCAGGCTTCGGGGTCAATTTCCGCCTTGAGGGTTGTTTTCAGGGCACTGTAGGGATCGTTGGCTCCAAGAAAGTAGGCGTGGCGCACGAAGAAGCTTTCCTGGTTGTAGTCGGTGTCGATGAACCAGCAGGCGATGCCTTCGATGCTGTCGCTGACGACCTCGCCGGTCTGCGGCTTGAACACATCCACGCCGTTGACCTTGACGCGCCAGGCCCCGCCATCCTGCGGCAGTAGATCGATGTCGGGTTCGCCGAAAATCACGAACAGGTTCCCCTTGCCGGTGTTCTTGAGGTCGTCGGCCATGTGCAGATCGGCGTTCATGCGCGCCTTGAGGACGGGCAGTCGGCCGAGTTTGCTGAACTCCGTGGTGTGCGCCTCGTAATTGAAGGCGCAGGCGATCAGCACGTCGAAGCCGGCATCTGCGGCCTCGCGGGCGGCCTCGACCAGGTCCGCGCGCTGCACGGTGCCGAATTCCGGGCCGATGAAGATGGCGGCGCGTTTCTCTGACGCGCCTTCCACATAGCGTCCCTCAGCGCACACCAGCTCGCCGGCCCACGGGATCAGCGCCGTGAAGGTGATGCGGTCTTCCTTGTGCGCCTGCTGGACCCCCGCCGTTCTGAGATTCTCCAGGATCATCTGCGGGAAGGATTGTTTGGCGGTGTAGTCCGTCCCGGATTCCCGCTGGATGTCGATCAGTTCGTCGTCCTCGTCCACGCCAAGCATTCGATGCGGGCTGAGGCTGTCCACGGTGAAGGGACCGGCGACGCGCACGCACTTTTTGTTCTCGTAGGGTTTGTCGTAGAGGTATTCGAACTCGGCCTTGGCGGCGATGGAGGCGTCGATCTCCTTCTGTCGGGCGATGCGCGCCTGCCACCAGTCGGGATCTCCTTCTGTCGGGCGATGCGCGCCTGCCACCAGTCGGTGTGTAGTTTCTTCGCCGGCTCTGGCCAGTCCTGGCCGGCCTCGCGGGGAATTTCCCATTCCTGCCAATGCGTTTTCAACGCGGCGTTCAATTGCTCGCGCAACGGTTCCAGCGTCTGTTGCCACTGGTCCCAGATCACATCAATTTCGGCGTTGTTGGCGATGGATTTCAGGGTGATGTGGGGGACGCGCTCGTAGACGAAGCCATGGCGGATGTTGCCGTGGGTGGGATGCGAACTGGGGACGCTGCGGGTGACTTCGGCTTCCTTGAGTTGGCCTTCGCGGGAGTCGGCCAGCAGGTAGAACGGATAGCGCGCGCCCATGATGCGGGCGCGGGCCAGCGCCAGCGCGACGCGCGAGGTGTCGATGGTGATCCAGCGCCGGCCCCATTGTTCGGCGACGTAGGCGGTGGTACCGGAACCGCAGGTGGGATCGAGGATCAGATCGCCGGGGTCGGTGGTCATGAGGAGGCAACGCTCCACGGCCTTGGAAACGGTTTGTACTACTTATGAGCGCTCTTCAGTTTGGGAACCACTTCCAGTATCAGCCCAAATATTAGTAAGGGGTGATACTGGTGAGTCATTGAACACTCGCTTATAACGAAGTATTCCACTCGCATTACAAAGTCGATTTCCTCGTCCCAAACGACGAAGGCCATCTAAAGAAGTAGA
>JAGTSD010000361.1 GCA_018262135.1 Pseudomonadota bacterium
ATTGACATCAACATGGACGAGGGGATGCTGGACTCGAAGGAGGCGATGGTCACGTTCCTCAACCTCATCGCCGCCGAGCCGGACATCAGCCGGGTTCCGGTGATGATTGACTCGTCCAAGTGGGAGATTCTGGAAGCGGCCCTCCAGTGCATCCAGGGCAAGCCGGTGGTGAATTCCATCAGCATGAAGGAAGGCGAGGCCGAGTTTATCCGGCAGGCGCGGCTGATTCGCCGCTACGGCGCGGCGGCCATCGTCATGGCTTTCGACGAGCAGGGCCAGGCCGATACCGAGGAGCGCAAGTTCGCCATCTGCCAGCGCGCCTACCGGATTCTCACCGAGCAGGTCGGTTTTCCGCCGCAGGACATTATCTTCGATCCCAACATCTTCGCGGTCGCCACCGGCATCGCCGAACACAACAACTACGCGGTGGATTTCATTGAAGCCACGCGGCGCATTAAAACCGAACTGCCGTACGCGCTGGTGTCCGGCGGGGTGTCCAACGTGTCCTTCTCGTTCCGGGGCAACAACCCGGTGCGGGAGGCGATTCATTCCGTATTTCTCTACCATGCCATCCGCGCCGGGATGACCATGGGCATCGTCAATGCCGGCCAGTTGGCGATTTACGAGGAAATCCCGCTGGAATTGCGGGAACGGGTCGAGGACGTGATTCTCAACCGCCGCCCCGACGCCACCGAGCGGCTGCTGGAAATCGCACCACAATACCAGGCTGGCGAAACTTCAGCCGCGCCAGAGAAAGAGCAGGAATGGCGTTCCTGGCCGGTGGCCAAACGGCTGGAACACGCGCTGATCAAGGGCATTGACGAATTTATCGAAGCTGACACCGAGGAAGCCCGCCAGCAGTTCGACCGGCCGTTGCAGGTCATTGAAGGACCGCTGATGGACGGCATGAACGTGGTCGGCGACCTGTTCGGGGCCGGCAAGATGTTCCTGCCGCAGGTGGTGAAATCGGCGCGGGTGATGAAAAAATCCGTGGCTTACCTGATTCCGTTCATCGAGGCGGAACAGGCCGATGGTCAGCGGCGCAGCAACGGCCGGATCGTGTTGGCCACGGTCAAGGGCGATGTCCACGACATCGGCAAAAACATCGTCGGCGTGGTGCTCCAGTGCAACAACTTCGAGGTGGTGGATCTGGGCGTCATGACGCCGACGCAGAAGATTCTCGACGCCGCGCGGGAACACGGCGCGGATATGATTGGCCTGTCCGGGTTGATCACCCCATCGCTGGACGAGATGGTCAACGTGGCCAAGGAGATGAAACGGCAAGGCTTCACCGTACCGCTGCTGATCGGCGGGGCCACCACCTCGGCGATGCACACGGCGGTCAAAATCGACCCGCAGTATCCCGGCCCGGTGGTGTACGTCAAGGACGCTTCGCGGGCGGTGGGCGTGGCGCAGAACCTGATCGGCCCTGATTCCAGGGACGGCTTCGTCGCTCGAACCAAGGCCGACTACGTCCAGAAACGCGAACAGCACGCCAACCGCCGCCAGCGGGAGCCGCTGCTGCCGCTGGCGCGGGTTCGCGCCAACCGGCCGGTTCTTGACTGGTCAACTTACCTCCCACCCCAGCCGGCTTTCCTCGGCGTTCGCGCCTTCGACGATTACCCGCTGGCGGAATTGGCGGAACGGATCGACTGGACGCCGTTTTTCCACGCCTGGGAACTGCGCGGGCGCTATCCAGCGATTCTCGACGATCCCGAACAGGGCGAACACGCCCGCCACCTGTTCGCCGACGCCCAGGCGATGCTGGACAAGATCATCACCGACCGCTGGCTGACGGCGCGGGCGGTCATCGGCTTTTTCCCGGCCAACCGGGTCGGCGAGGACGACATCGCGCTCTATGCCGACGCGGCCCGGAATCAACCATTGCTCACGTTGCACCACCTGCGTCAGCAGGGTCCGAAACCGGAGGGCAAACCGCATTACTGCCTGGCCGACTGGATCGCGCCGCGCGAATCCGGCCGGGCCGACTACCTGGGCGCGTTCGCCGTCACCGCCGGGATCGGCATTGATGAGCGGGTGCGGGAATTCGAGCGCGCGCATGACGATTACAGCGCCATCCTGCTGAAGGCGTTGGCCGACCGGCTGGCGGAAGCTTTCGCCGAGCGGTTGCACGAGCGGGTGCGTAAGGAGTTCTGGGGCTACGCGGCGGATGAGACGCTGAGCAACGACGACCTGATTGCCGAAAACTATTGCGGCATCCGCCCCGCGCCCGGCTATCCGGCCTGTCCCGATCACACCGAAAAAGGGCTGCTCTGGTCACTGCTGGACGTGGACCACACCGCCGATATTCACTTGACCGAGCATTTCGCCATGACCCCGACAGCGGCGGTCAGCGGCTGGTATTTCAGCCATCCCGAAGCGCGCTATTTCGGCGTGGGCCGGCTGGATCGGGATCAGATCGCCGATTACGCCCGGCGCAAGGGCTGGACCATGGCGGAGGCGGAACAGTGGCTGGCCCCGAATCTGGGCTACGAGCCGGAAGAATGAATATCCGTGGATCGAGGGGTATCCGATAATCTCCGGTCCTGAGGCCAATGCGGACTGCGAGGATTGGGATATTGAAGTTGAAGCTGTTTTGGCAACGGTGTTGCAAAACAGCGACTCAGGCGCTGCGCCTGTAGTACCAGAACCCCGCCAGCAGCAACCCGCCGCCCAGCAGCCAGGCGTCCGACTGCAGCAGGGTCATCACCCCGCCGAGGATGCAGGCGGCGCCGATGATGGCCCCGCGCAATCCAGCCAGCGGAGGGCCGGATGGCGCCGGGCTCGAACGGTCGAGCGAGAGGGTGGACTGGGCCAGCAATTCCGGCAGCCGCCCGGCCAGATCGAGCAGTTCCGGGCCGTTGCGCCACCATTCCCGCGTCAGGCGCCCGAACTGGAACTGCTCGTGGAAGATGCGGCTAATGTACAGCCGCGAAAGTGCGACCACGTCCAGATCGGGATCAGATCGCCGATTACGCCCGGCGCAAGGGCTGGACCATGGCGGAGGCGGA
>JAGTSD010000362.1 GCA_018262135.1 Pseudomonadota bacterium
AGTTCAGCGGCAGCATTTGAGAATTCAGTCACAGTCAGTCCTGCCGAGCGGATAAGACCTCTCAATGTTCCCTTGGCTACTTCGTCATGATCCGGAATAGACAGAGTTGCAATCTGTTCATCCTTGACCATGATCATATGGCTACCACGTTGACGCACTATCCGCCATCCAAACTTCTCGAATACCTGGGTTGCCTCCCGTCCACTGAGCTTTGGGAGAGCACTCATTATGCAGCAACCT
Source organism: Pseudomonadota bacterium (assembly GCA_018262135.1). Classification (GTDB taxonomy): domain Bacteria; phylum Pseudomonadota; class Gammaproteobacteria; order Competibacterales; family Competibacteraceae; genus Contendibacter. Next base: position 241 of record JAGTSD010000362.1, read on the forward strand.
CGATCTGACGAGTTTCAATGGTCAATGGCAACCCCTGCTCAGCACGAACCTCAAGACAAAGCTGGATAGCTTCCTTAATATTTTCAAGTGCTTCCTGTTTACTACTACCCTGACTGATACAACCTGGAATAGCAGGGCATTCCACAACCCATACCCCATCTTCATCTCGATCCATCGTTACGAAAAGTTTCATAAAATTCTCTCCCCAGCAAGATGAACCCGTTCACCAAGGCCGACCAACGCCTCTAAACCCAACGCCACGGAAACGACAGCTCAACCAAACTCCAACCGAAACCCCGCCTTTTTCAGATACTTCGCCTCCGCTTCCAGATCGGCGCGGGTCAGGGGATGCTCGTCCAGCCAGGCGGCGGGAAACCGCAGATCCAGGCGCTGTTGATTCACTGTTAGCTTCAGCGGCGGCAACGGCTGCCGGCTGCGGCCCCGGTGCAGCACCACCGCCAGCCGCAGCAGCGCGCATAACCGCCGGGCCGGCTGCACCCATTCCCTGGGCAAATGGGCAAAAGCGTCCGCCGGAAACGACCGACGATGCCGGCGAACCAGCGCCGCCAGCACGAGTTGATCGCCATGCGAAAACCCCGGCAGATCGGCATGTTCCAGGATGTAGGCCCCGTGCTTGTGATAATCGTTGTGGGACAGCAGCAAGCCCACCTCATACAGCCGGGCCGCCCATTCCAGAATCCGGCTGCACTCGTCCGTCGCCAACCGCCAGCCTTCCTTGACCTGACCCAGCAACTCCAGCGCCGTTGTGCTGACCCGCTCGGCCTGCGCCTTGTCCAGACCGTAGCGGCTGGTCACGGTAGCGATGGAACGGTCGCGCACGTCCTCATGGCGGATGCGGCCCAGCAGATCGTAAATCACGCCTTCGCGCAGCGCACCGTCCGACACCTCCATCCGTTCGATATTCAGCGCCTCGCACAGCCCGTGCAACACCCCGAATCCACCGGTGAACACCCGCGCCCGGGCCGGCTCCAGTTGCCAGCGCGCAGCAATGGCCCCCGTATTGCCGGCTTCCAACAGAGCGGTCCGCAGCCGCCGCAACGCCTCCAGGGTGATGCCCTCGCGGCACCAGCCTTCCCGATTTACCACCTCCTGAATGGCCTTGATCGAACCTGAAGCGCCGGTCACCACCTCCCAGCCCTGTTCCAGATATTCCTCGCGCACCGGCTCCATCCGCAGTTGCACGATCAACTCCGCCTCGCGCATCCGGGCTTCGGTGATCCGGCCATCGTCGAAACAGGCTCGACTCAGGCTGACGCAGCCCATCCGCAGGCTGGCCAGGCGCAGCGGCTCGAACTTCTCGCCGATGATGAATTCGGTGCTGCCGCCGCCGATGTCCACCACCAGCCGCTGGCCCGCCACGTCGGCGACGCTGTGCGCCACACCCAGATAGATCAGTCGCGCCTCCTCGTGACCGCTGATGATCTCGACGGTGTGCCCCACCACTTCCTCGGCGCGGGTCAGGAACCCGGCACTGTTGCGCGCCTGGCGCAGGGTGTTGGTGCCGACGATGCGCAACTGCTCCGGGGGAATGTGGCGCAGGCGCTGCCCAAATCGCGCCAGGCAAGCCAGCGCACGTCGTTGCGCGTCCTCAGCCAAGCGATTCCGGGCATCCAGACCCGCGGCCAGTTGCACCATCTCCCGGATCCGGTCCAGAACCTGAACATGGTTGTTGGCGATCCGGGCCACAATCATGTGAAAACTGTTGGAACCGAGGTCAATCGCAGCGACGACATCGGAAGACATGACACCCCCCTTTTTTCTAACTCTAATCCTGCTTCAGGCTGCGCAACTGCCCGGCAGTCAGCACCCAGTGCAGCACGCCCATTCCGGCTTCCACGCGGTCCGGGAATTCGATCATCGCCACCCCGCCCTTGCGGAACGCAATCACCGGGCGCGGCTCGTCGGCGGTCAACAAACCCGCCAGCAGACCCAACTGCGGCTCGTGGCCCACGACCACCACCAGATAGTCGGCTGGGTATTGCGCCAGCCAGTCCGCAACCGCCTCAGGCGGATAGCGGTAGTCGAGACTGGAACATTCCACCAGCGGTGGCTCGCCGCAGGCGCGGGCGATGAGTTCGGCGGTCTCGCGGGCGCGCAGCAGCGGGCTGTGCGCCAGCACGTCAATCCGCCCCAGCAGAGCGCGCAGACGGTTGGCGCCCTTGCGCATCTTCTTGCGCCCGACTTCGGTCAACGGCCGCTGGGCGTCGGTACCGCCCGCGGCGATGAAGGCTTCGGCCTCTTCGGCGATGGCATGGCGAACCAGCACTAATTTCATGGCAAATTCCTCGACGGCGACAGCCGCCAGTTTATCACCGGGCGGCGGTTGCCGTAGGCTCCACCCGCGCCTCGGCGGGAAAATCACAGGTAAACACGCTGCCCACTCCCAGTTCGCTGGCGATCCGCAACTGGCCGCCGTGATGGTTCAGCACGTGCTTGACGATGGACAACCCCAGCCCCGTGCCGCCGCTGCCGCGCGAGCGGTCACGGTTGACCCGGTAGAAGCGTTCAGTCAAACGGGGGATATGCTGGGGCGCGATGCCCTCGCCGTTATCCTCCACCGCCAGATGGACGCCGCTGGCGTCGGCGAACCAGCGTAACGCGATCCGCCCGCCCGCCGGGGTATAGCGCACCGCGTTGAACGCCAGATTGGCGAAGGCGCTGCGCAAATCCTTCTCGCAGCCGAGAATCCACAAGCTGGGATCGGCGCTCACCTCGATCTGGTGGTTCTGGTCGCCACGGTTCTGGTCGCCACTGAGCGCGAGGGCATCGTCCGCGATATCTGCCAACAGGGCCGGCACGTTGACCGGCTTACGCGCCAACGGCTCCTTGCGCGCTTCCAGCCGGGCCAGCAGCAGCAAATCCTCGATGATGTGCAACATCCGGCGCGACTGCTCCTGCATCCGGTGCAACGGCTGCCGCCAGCTTTCCAGGGCCGGGTTTTCACTGTCGAGCAGCGTTTCCAGATAGCCGCTGATCACTGTCAGGGGGGTGCGCAATTCATGCGAGACGTTGGCGACGAAATCGCGCCGCATCTGCTCCAGCCGCCGGAGTTGGGAAACATCAGTCGCCAGCAACAAGCGCTGTTTCTTGCCGTAGGGCACGATCCGAGCGCCGAGCAGCAGCGTATCGTCCACCGGCGAGGGAAATTCTACACCGTCGCTGGGAGGCCGCTGGGTCAGAAACGCCACGAAACCGGGGTACCGCACCAGATGGATGATCGGCCGGCCTACATCCCGCGTCGGCGACAAACCGAGCAGGTGCTGGGCCGCACCGTTGCACCACGCTATCCGGTCGTCTTCGCCCAGCACCACGGCAGCGTCCGGCAGTGCAGCAGTGGCCTGCTGAAACTGTTCCAGCAGCCTGCTGAACTTGCGCTTGCGCTTGCGATTCTGCCGGCGCAAGCGGGCGACCTGCACGGCGACGCCATCCCAAACCCGTCCGAACCCTGGCGGGCTGGCATCCCGATCCTCTCGCAACCAGCGGTCCAGCCGGTACAACTGCCATAACTGCCAGGCCAGGCTGCCCACAGCGGCCAGCAGCAATGCCAGCGTCAGGCGACCCGTCAACCCGCCCAGCAGCGCGGCTGCCAGAAAGAGCAGCGCCAGCCGCCGCCACAACACCAGCCAAGGCGTCGCCACAGCTAGACCCGGGTCGAAA
>JAGTSD010000363.1 GCA_018262135.1 Pseudomonadota bacterium
GGCGTGGCGTATCAGGTGGTGCCGATGTTCCAGATCACGCCACCGTACCCATCCTGGTTCGTGCGTGGCTTCGCGCCGTTGATGGCGGCGTTGCTGGTCGCCTGGTCGGCTTTTGTCCTCGGCGGTCGGACAATCGCGGCGACGCTAACGAGCGCGGCGCTGGCGGTCGGACTCGCCGTCCTTGCCGGGACGACGCTGTACCTGCTGACCCGACGGCGGCGCAAGATCGACGATGCCACGCTGGGCTACTGGCGCATCAGCATGGCCAGCCTGCTGGCGGGCGCGCTGCTGTGGCTGGCGACCCTGCTGGTTCCGGCGCTGGCGTCCGCGCCACAAGTCGAATTGCTGTTGGGAATCCTGCTGATCTTCGGTTTCGCGGTCGCCGTGATCAACGGCATGGCGTACAAGATCGTGCCATTCCTGGCCTGGTTCCACTTGCAGGCGCAACTGTTCCGGCGGGCGAAAGTGCCCAACATGAAGCAGTTATTGCCGGAAGCGCGCATCCGGCGACAGCGGTGGGCTTATCTGACGGCGTTGTTGTTGCTGCTAGCCGCCGCGGTTTATCCCGCCGTCTTTACCTATCCCGCCGCGCTGGCTTTGGGTATCACCGGCGCATGGCTGGGCGTCAATCTATGGGGTGTCTGGCGGATGTATCGCCGCACCCAGCATGAGGGACTGGCCGGCGCGTCGCTGAAGGTTAAACCGGAACAGGGTTGACGAAGCGGCGTTCATTGCCCTGGCAATTGGTCGCGGTCCCACGATTGGAATGGCGTCTCCGGCGCTTTGGCCTATAGTAGGCCATGACTTTGCGGGAGATAAACCATGCGTTTTTTTAACACTGAAGGTCCGGTCATGGCCGGGGACCACTACCTCCTGCCTCCCTTGCAACGCTGGGATTTGCAGGAAATCCTCGATCTGATCGACCGGAAAAAATACTTTCTGCTGCACGCGCCCCGTCAGACTGGCAAGACCACCTGTCTGCTGGCGCTGGCGGATCATCTCAACCAGCGCGGGCGCTACCGGGCGGTGTACGCCAACATCGAACCAGCCCAGGCCTATCGGGAACACGTGGACCAAGGGATGGCGGTGGTGGTGGAACAGATTTCCCGTGGCGCGCGGGACCAGCTTGGCGATGCCGATGCCACGGCCTTGGGCCAGGAGGTCATCGCCACGTCCACCGGGGGTACGAAGGTCGAGGAGTTTCTGACCCGTTGGTGTGCCGTGCAATCGCCCTTACCGACCGTGCTGCTGCTGGACGAAGTCGACGCGCTGATCGGTGATACGCTGATTTCCCTGCTCCGGCAGTTGCGCGCCGGGTATCCCAAGCGGCCGGCGCAATTCCCGCAGACGGTGATTCTGTGTGGGGTGCGGGATTTGCACGACTACCGGATTCATGCCAGTTCCGAGGCCGCGCCCATCACCGGCGGCAGCGCCTTCAACATCAAGGCCAAATCCTTGCGTTTGGGCGATTTCAACCCAGCGGAGGTGATGGCCTTACTCCAGCAGCATACCGCCGAAACCGGACAGGTCTTTACCCCGGACGCCCTCGACCGAGTCTGGACGTTGACGCTGGGTCAACCCTGGCTGGTGAACGCGCTGGCCTATGAAACCTGTTTCGAGGTGCGGGAAGGCCGGGATCGGAGCCGGCCGATCACGGTCGAGCGGATCGAACAGGCCAAGGAGAATCTGATTCTGCGGCGGGTAACGCATCTGGATCAGTTGGCCGACAAGCTGCGGGAAGCGCGGGTGCGGCGGGTGATCGAGCCGATGCTGGCCGGCGCGGCGCTGGGCGAAGTCCCGGAAGACGACATTCAATACCTGATCGATCTGGGTTTGTGCCGGATGGCACCCGGGCAGGGCTTGACGATTGCCAACCCCATTTACCGGGAAGTGCTGCCGCGCACTCTGACGTTCACTCCGCAAGCTTCGCTGCCGCAAATTTCCCCGACCTGGCTGAATCCCGACGGCAGCCTGAACCCGGCGCAGTTATTGGCGGCGTTTCTGCAATTCTGGCGGCAACATGGCCAGCCGCTGCTGGGCAGCACCCCGTACCACGAAATCGCCCCCCATCTGGTGTTGATGGCCTTTCTGCACCGGGTGGTCAACGGCGGCGGGACGCTGGAGCGGGAATACGCCATCGGCTGGGGACGAATGGATTTGTGCCTGCGCTACGGCGCGGTGACGCTGGGGATCGAACTGAAGGTCTGGCGCGACGGCGAAGCGGACCCGCTGGCGGAGGGCCTGGAACAACTGGACGGCTATCTGGGCGGGTTGGGGCTGGAGAGCGGCTGGCTGGTGATTTTCGACCGGCGCGCCGGGCAACCGCCGATTCGGGAACGCACGTCCAGCGGTGAGATGGAAAGTCCCCAGGGGCGGCGGATTACGGTGATCCGGGCCTGAACTCGACTGGGTCTCGTGCGATCCATCCAGATTAACCGAACTCCCGGCCTTCGCCGGCCTCCTCGTAGGTGCGCCCGTCCCGGATGTGGTAGAGCCGCTGGAAGGTCGGAATGATTTTCTCGTCGTGGGTCACCACGATGATCGCGGTCTGGTACTGCTGCGCCATTCGGTTGAGTATCCGCACCACCGCCAGCGCCCGTTCGCTGTCGAGCGGCGCGGTCGGCTCGTCGGCCAGAATGATCGGCGGCTGATTGGCCAAGGCCCGGGCGATGGCGACCCGCTGCTGTTCGCCGCCGGACAGTTGGGCGATGGCCGCCTGGGCGCGATGTTCCACGTCCAGCGCCGCCAGCAGTTCCCGCGCCCGCTGGCGCGCGTCCCGGTTCGACCGCCCCGCCAGCAGCAGCGGCAGAGCGACGTTATCGGTCACGTCGAGAAACGGAATCAGATAGGGCGCCTGAAACACGAAGCCGATGCGGTCGCGGCGCAGGGCGCGCGGGTCGAGGTTGCGCCAGCCGCCGTCGTACACCGTTTCCCCCGACAATGCGATCCGCCCGGCGGTCGGCTCGGTGACCGCGCCCAGACACTTGAGCAGGGTGCT
>JAGTSD010000364.1 GCA_018262135.1 Pseudomonadota bacterium
AAATAACCTCATGTTCCCTTGAAATCCATCCTGGAAACCCATGACTCACAATACCCTGATTGACGCCGCTACCCTGTACTCTCATCTCGACGATCCCCACTGGGTGGTGGTGGACTGCCGTTTCAGCCTGATGGATACGCAGGCTGGCCGGCGCGCCTATCGGGAAAGTCATCTCCCCGGCGCCCGCTATGCCCACCTCGATGAGGATTTATCCAGTCCCATCACGCCGACGACGGGCCGCCATCCGCTGCCCGATCCGTCGCAACTGGCGCGGAAGCTGGGTGAATGGGGCATCGGTCCCGGAATCCAGGTCGTGGCCTACGACGACCTGGGCGGGATGTTGGCGGCGGCGCGGCTGTGGTGGTTGCTGCGCTGGCTGGGGCACGAGGCGGTAGCGGTGCTGGATGGTGGGTTTCCCGCCTGGCAACGAGCCGGACTGCCGTTGACCGCCGCATTGCCGACCGTTCGACCGACCGTATTGAATGGCCACCCGGACGACCGGCTGTGGTTGACCACGGCGCAAGTCCTGGCGCTGCCATCAGAAAATGTGTTGCTGGACGCGCGGATAACGGCGCGCTTCCGGGGAGAGATCGAGCCCATTGATCCGGTCGCCGGCCACATTCCAGGCGCGGTCAATCTGCCGACCGAAGGCAACCTGACCGCCGACGGTCATTTTCTGCCGGCGGCCGAACTGCGGGCGCGGTTCGCGGCGGCGCTGGGCGAACGGTCGCCAACCACGGTGGTACATAGCTGCGGTTCCGGCGTGACCGCCTGCCATAATCTGCTGGCGATGGAAGCTGCCGGTTTGCATGGTTCGCGGCTGTACGCCGGCTCGTGGAGCGAGTGGATCCGCGATCCGGCCCGGCCCAGAGCAACCGGAACCGATTGAGCCGCCATACCAGCTTTCGACGGTTACTTTTTGCCGATCAACTCGATTGGATAACCGTCGGGGTCCTCGATAAAGGAGATGATCGTGGTGCCGGCGTTCATGGGACCCGCCTCGCGCAGAATTTTGCCGCCCCGGTTTTTCACTTCCGCCGTCGCCCGATAGACGTCATCCACCTCGATGGCGATATGACCATAGGCGGTTCCCATCTCATAACGATCCACCCCCCAGTTGTAGGTCAATTCGATCGCGGTGTGATCGGATTCAGCGCCGTATCCCAGGAAAGCCAGGGTAAACTGGCCAGCCGGATAGTCCTGTCGGCGCAGCAGCTTCATTCCCAGGATCTCGGTGTAAAACCCGATCGAACGGTCGAGATCGCCCGTTCTCAGCATGGTGTGGAGAATGCGCATGACGTTCCTCCCAAAATTGGAGCCGGTGTGTCGTTATGCCAACGCGCCGGCTCGCTGGTGAATTACCGCCGCCCTTTCAGCGCTGCGATACGCATCCGCAGGGCGTTGAGCTTGATGAAACCCTCGGCGTCCTTCTGATTGTAGGCGCCGGCGTCGTCCTCGAACGTGGCGATGTTCATGTCGAATAGACTATCGCTGGACTTGCGGCCCGCCACGATCACGTTGCCCTTGTACAGCTTCACCCGCACCACGCCATTCACCGGGGCCTGCGAGGCGTCGATCATCGTCTGCAATATCTTCCGCTCGGGGCTCCACCAGTAGCCGTTGTACACCAAGCTGGCGTAGCGCGGCATCAGCTCGTCCTTGAGATGCGCGACTTCTCGATCCAGGGTCAACGATTCCATGGCCCGATGCGCCTTGAGCATGATGGTTCCGCCGGGAGTTTCGTAGCACCCGCGTGACTTCATACCAACGTAGCGGTTTTCCACCAGATCGAGCCGCCCGATGCCGTGTTCGCCGCCCAACTGGTTCAATCGGGTCAGCACGGCGGCGGGCGTCAGCGTCTCGCCGTCAATCGCTACGATGTCGCCGGTGCGGTATTCCAGTTCGACGTAACGCGGCTGGTCGGGGGCTTTCTCCGGCGACACCGACCAGCGCCACATTTCCTCCTCCGGCTCGCTCCACGGGTCTTCCAGCACCCCACCTTCATAGGAAATGTGCAGCAGGTTGGCATCCATCGAGTAGGGCGATTTGGTCCCACGCTTCATCTCGACCGAGATATCGTGTTTCTCGGCATAGGCCAGCAGCTTTTCGCGCGACAGTAAATCCCACTCTCGCCAGGGAGCGATGATTCTGATATCCGGCTTCAACGCGTAAGCGCCCAGTTCGAAGCGCACCTGATCGTTGCCTTTGCCGGTGGCGCCGTGCGAAACGGCATCGGCGCCGGTCGCCACTGCGATTTCGATCTGGCGCTTGGCGATCAGCGGCCGGGCGATGGAGGTGCCGAGCAGGTATTCACCCTCGTAGATGGCGTTGGCCCGAAACATGGGGAACACGAAATCGCGTACGAACTCCTCGCGCAGATCGTCAATGAAGATGTTTTCCGGCCTGATGCCTAGCTTCAGCGCCTTGGCGCGTGCCGGCTCCAGTTCCTCGCCCTGCCCCAGATCGGCGGTGAAGGTCACCACCTCGCACTGATACACGTCCTGCAACCACTTCAGGATGACCGAGGTATCCAGGCCGCCTGAATAGGCCAGCACGACTTTTTTCACGTCGGACATAATGCTCCCCATGTTGCCAATCAGTTCGATAACCAAGAGCGGCCCGGACCGCCCACCAGCCCGAGCCGCCGCAAGCCGCTAGCTTAAGGTTTTACCCCGATGCGTCAAGGCGCGGGGGGGACTTCAATTAGCGTCACCAAAGTCATGACTACCCATGGATATTCATGTATACTCAACTAAATTTTGGCATCGAGCAGGCGGCCATGAACGAACCCTACCTGACGATTCAGGAGGTTGCAGCGCGCTGGAAAATCAGCGTACCGACCGTCCGGCGGATGATTGCGCGCGGCGAGGTATCACCCGTCCGTATCGGGCGCGTGGTCAGGATCGAATACGGTGAGATCGAACGCTTCGAGAGAGGCCGACGTCACGCCGACCGCGACTTGATCCACGCTCAG
>JAGTSD010000064.1 GCA_018262135.1 Pseudomonadota bacterium
GTGGGAAGACGCCTACATTCTGGAGATCATCGATCCTCACACCCTGCAACCACGACCCGAGGGCGAGACCGGCGAAATCGTCATGACCACCTTGCAGCGGCAGGCCACGCCACTGCTGCGCTATCGTACCCGGGATTTGTCGCATCTGGTCGGCGGTAACTGTCCCTGCGGGCGCGGCCACCGCCGGCTGGCGCGGCTCAAGGGCCGCAGCGACGACATGTTGATCGTCAACGGGGTCAACGTGTTCCCGTCCCAGATCGAGGACGTGCTGATGAAGACGCCGGAAGTCGGCACCAACTATCTGATCCAGTTGGAAAAGCGGGGTTCGCTCGACCGGCTGGTGGTCAGGACCGAGATCTACGCCAAGCTGTTTACCGGCGATCCACAAACGCTGGACGATCTGCGCGAGCGCATCGGCGAGGCGCTGCGCTCGGCCATTCTGGTCAAGCCGGTGGTCGAACTGCACGAGCCGGGCAGTTTGCCGGTGTCCGAGGGCAAGGCCAAACGGGTGGTGGATTTACGGCCCGTGTTCTGAGCGGGCAAGGGGAACGAGTCGTGGCGGAACAATTGAGTGTGTTCGTGGATAACCGGCCGGGGCGGCTGAACGCCATCACCGGCATCCTGCGCGATTCCCGGATCAACATCCGGGCGATGACCATCGCCGATCACCGCAATTACGGGGTGACGAAACTGCTGGTTGACGATCCACGCCTGGCCCATCGGGCGTTGGTGGAACAGGGTTTCGCCGCCGCGCTCAAACCGGTGCTGGCCATTGCCATCGAGGATCGGCCGGGTGGCCTGCACGAGTTGCTGGAGATCCTGGCGGCGCGCCAGATCAACGTGCTGGACGCCTACGGCTTCGTCATCACGCCCGGCCAGCGGGCAGTGTGGTGCATGGAGGTTGATGACCCGGTCGAGGCCACGCGCCTGCTTGCCGCGCACGGCCTGCACGTGCTGGCGGATGGTGAACTGTATCATCTGTAGGGAGCATGAGGGGCTTTACGAGCTTCAACCCTGGTAAAGCCTGCTGTTGAGATATTCATCGTGGGCGTGGCGCAGCACCACGGCGATGACCGCCGCCACCGGCAACGCCAGCAGGATGCCGAAAAAGCCAAACAGGTGGCCGCCAGCTAACACCGCGAACATCACCGCCACCGGGTGCAGGCCGATGCGGTCGCCGACCAGCGCCGGCGTCAGGAAGAAATCGCTGATGAACTGACCGACGCCGAACACGATCAGGACTGGAATCAGGCTCAGAAAGCTGTGGAATTGCAGCAGGGCGGCGATGCTGGCGGCGAGAATGCCGACGATCAGGCCCAGGTAGGGCACGAAGCTGACCAGACCGGCCAGCATTCCGATCAGCAGCGAAAACTCCAGTCCGATGATGGCCAGACCCACGGAATACATGATGCCCAGGGCCGCCATCACGATGAACTGGCCGCGCAGGAATGCCCCGATTACCCCGTCTGATTCCCGCGCCAGCTCACTCACGGTCGGTTCGATGCTGCGCGGCAGCAGTTCGCGAATCCAGGTAACCAGCTCGTCCCAGTCGCGCAACAGGTAGAAGGTCACCACGGGCACCAGCACCAGATTGGCGATCCAGGCGAAGACCACGGTGGACGAAGCCCGCAACGATTCCAGCAGGCCGGTGGCCAGATCGCCGATCTCCCGTGCGTACGCCAGCAGTCTGTCTCGCAAACGGTTTAGTTCGAACAGCGTCGGATCGAGCCCCAGAGCGTCGCTCAGCCAGGGGACGACGCTGGTCTGAAACCAGTCCAGATAAGCGGGCAGTTTGTGCACGAGCGCCTTGAACTGATGCGCCGACAGGGGGATCAGCAACAGCAACAGCAACAACAACCCCAGGAGGATCGCGCCGAACACCAGCGTTACCGCCCAGGACCGCGAGATCTTGCGTGCCTCCAGTCGGTCAATCAATGGATCGCCCAGATAAGCCAGCAGAGCGGCGGCCAGAAAGGGGGTCAGCACCGGCGCCAGCAGGTACAGCAGGCCGACGAGGACCGCCGTGAAGATCAGCCAGAAACGGGTGTGGAATGCGCGTTCCATGGAAAGGCCTTCGGCTCGGAAGCTCAGGGGACATCGTCGAGGGAGGAGCGGGTCGGGGTTTGGGTCCAACGTCGGGCCAGACGCCCCCAGTGCCAGACGTAGGCCGCACCGCTCCAGACAGTGGTCAGGGCAGTCAGACCGATGGCGCCGGTCAGCAGCCATCCCGGCAGCGGAGTCAGGCCATAGTGGACGATCACCGCGCAGACCAGCGCCAGTTGCACCAGCGTGTTCAGCTTGCTGATCATCAGCGGCGCGGCGTGGAAGCGCTCGACCCGCAGGTGATAGGCGACTGCGCCGCCGACGATGACCAGATCGCGCCCGATCACCAGCGCCACCAGCCAGCCCGGCAGCTCGCGCAGCCAGCCCAGCGCTAGAATTGCCCCGATCAGCAGCAACTTGTCGGCGATCGGGTCGAGCAGGCCGCCCAGTTCGCTGGTCCAGCCGTAGTACTTGGCCAGGAAGCCATCCAGGGCGTCAGATACGCCAGCGATGACGAACAGCGCCAGCGCCGCTCCGTAGCACTCCTCCAGCAGCAGCCACAGGAAGGGCGCCACCAGCAGGATACGCAGGCCCGTGATCAGATTGGGGATGTCGCGGGGCTTGAAAATTAGTGAGGCCACGACGCCACTGTCCGGTTCATAGAGGAATTTTTTGTGGGTGCCGGTAAGACTGGGACACCATTAAATCATAATTAACCGGGAATTTACTCGCGCGCAGATCCGAAGACGGGGGGATTTAAAAGTGAAACCCTTGATAAGGGTCTCCTGCCTCCGCGCCTCGGCGCGAGATGGGTTAATTGTTAAGTTTAAGACAGCAGCCGGCAGCGGAATGCTAAACTGAGCAAATGTTCAACCGGGCAATCCATTTCAACCGAGTATCCAGCTATGAATAAACTGTTTTTCCTGCTGCTGGCGGGCAGCCTGCTGACGACTATCCCGGCTTGGGCGGCCGATGGCGAGTGGGATCAGGCCAGGACCGCCCACGAGCGCGGCGATTATGCCGCCGAGGTTGCCATCATGCGACCCCTGGCGGAGAAGGGTTCTCCCGCCGCCCAGTTCAATCTGGGCGTGTTGTACGACCAGGGCAAAGGCGTACCACAGGACAATGCCCTGGCGATGCAGTGGTACCGGAAGGCGGCGGAGCAGGGGTTGCCGCAAGCCCAGATCAATCTGGGCATCATGTACGAGCAAGGCCAGGGCGTGAAGGCGGATTACGTGCAGGCCTATTTCTGGTATGCGCTCGCCGATACCCAGGGTGACGGCCAGGCACCGCAGGCCAAGCAGGACATCGCCAAAAAGATGACCCCGGCCCAGATCGAGGATGCGGAACGTCAGGTCAGGGAATTCAAGGCGGCCCATCCCTTCCGCATCCCGCCGCTGCCCGCCCCCGACGCCGGCGCCCCGCACGGCGGGAATAGTTGAACCGCCGATTCCCGCCCGCCATCCGGCTTACGAGGAAGGATAGATAACCAACTGTTGGCCGGCCTTCAAACGGCCCTTGCCGCTCAGGCCATTCCACTGCGCCAGTTGCTGGGAAGGGACGCCGTGACGCTTGGCGATCATGTCCAGGGTTTCACCCTTTTGGACCGTGTGCCTGCTGGGAGCCAGCAGGCGGGCCCCTGGCGCGTTGGCCACCAGGTTTTGGGCCTGCTCGCGGGGCAGCAACAGCTTGTAGGCGTGGGCCGGCGGCTCGACGCCGGGTTTGAAGCCGGGGTTGAAACGGGAAAAATCCTCGATGGGGATGCCGGCAGCGGTGACGCTGTCGAACACCTTGATCTCGGGCGTGAGATCGACCCGGTACAGGTAGGGTTGATTGGCGATGGCCTGAAGTTTGACGCCATGCGCTCCGGGATTGGCAACGATGCGCGCCAGCGCCGCGATCCGGGGCACGTAGTCCTGCGTCTCCCTGGGCAGCTTCAGGCTCCAGAACAGCGATTGCGGCTGTGGCGGGGCCGCCGGAACGGCGACCGGACGGGCAAACCCCGCCAGCGCCAGGGCCCGAACGATGGCGGGATGGGTTTCCACAAGAACGGTGGCTGGCGTTGGAGGCGGCTGGTTGGCATGGGCCTTGATTGCCTCTTGCACGGCGCGCGGCCCGGCGTTGTACGCCGCCAGCGCCAGCAGCCAGTCGCCGCCAAACAGCTTGTTCAGGTAGCGCAGATAGCGCAGGGCGACATCGGTCGAAGTGTGAATATCGAGGCGGCCATCATAGCCTTCGGCCAGCATCAGCCCCCATTCCTGTCCCGTGGTCGGGATGATTTGCCAGAGACCGGCAGCGGCCTTGTGGGAAACGGCGGTCGGTTCGAAAGCGCTTTCCACCATCGGCACCAGGGCCAGATCCATCGGCAGCCTGTTCCGGTCAATGTGTTCCACGATGTAGTAAAGATAGGGCTGGGCGCGCTGGACGAACAGGTTCACATAACCGGGATTGCGTTTCAGGTAGTCGATCCGCTCGACGATCCGGGGGTGTTCGATGTCGGCCAGGGCCAGTTGCCCCCGCATCCGGCCCCAAAGATCTTTGCTGATGGGGGCCAGCTTGCTCTTGTTTTTCTGGCGCGTCGAGGCCGCGGTTCGTTGGGCCTTGGCCGAAGATTTGGATGGGTTGGCTTTTGAAGCGACGACACCTCTGGCTTTCTTCTCCGAGGCTCCGATTCCAGCAGATTGAGTGGTTGGTTTCCCCTGTACCGGTATGATCGTCACCAGCCGGGCCTCGGCTTTCCTTTTGGCTTTCGTGGGGGTAGTGGGATGTGGTGCTACCACGACGTCCCGGGATGGCGTCAAGGCTTGCGGTTTCGCGGTGCCATTCGCCTGCGAGCGATACTCGGACGGATCGCGGGTTTGCCAGTAGTCCACGTAGGTCGTGCTCGGCGTCTCCACGGCAGCGGTGGAGTCATCTGCGCCGTTGGAGGGCAGCCAGGCACAGGCTCCCAGGGTGGAGGCGAGGACGAGCGCGGTCAGAGTTTCGGGGATCAGTTTTGGCATTGTTTATTCCCGGTCGTGATGGCTGACTCCAACTATGATGCTATTTTTTTAATCGCTTATTCAACATGGTTTATCCGCCGTCGCATGTCTTCCCCGGTTTTTGGAGTGCTGGGCATCTGGATATAGGCCGTTAGGGTTGAGTGAACCCCACCAGATAGTGATCCAGCAACGATCTCGCCACCTCCTGGATCGGTGGTCCGCCCGCCATTTCCAGCTTCTGATCGAAACCCAGGATGCAGATGCCGTGGACGCCGCTCCACAGGGCTCGGGCGGCCAGGGTGATCTCCCCGGGAGAGCGCCGGGGACAAAGCAGCGCCAGTTGTTGCTGCACCAGTTCAAACATGCCGGTCACCTTGGCGGTAAAGGATTCAGGCAGCGGCTGACCCTCCGGCATCCGGTGCTGGTAGATGGCCAGCCAGCGGTGGGTTTCGGCAAGGGCAAACGTGATATAGGCCTGCGCCAGTGCCCGAATCGCAGCAGCCGGCGGCTGGCCGGCGATGGCGGCGATCAGGCGGGCTTGCAGGGCTTCCAGCGTTCGCTCGTTCATTTGGGCGATCAGATCGTCCAGATTGCGGAATACCATGTACAGACTGCCGACCGTGTAGCCGATGCGGCCCACCACCTTGCGGGTGCTCAGGCCAGCGAGGCCGTGGTCGGCGACCAGATGTTCGGCGGCTTGCAACGCGATTTCCCGGAGTTCCTCGCGCGTATGTTCGTTGCGTCTACCCATGGCAATGCTCCGGCTACCGCGGGCCGCCTAACCGCGACGGCGCCGCCAGAGGGCGTCCAGAGCCGGCGGAAATACCCGCAGATCGGCTTGGGCCTGCGCTTCCCGCATCGCCTGATGAATCAGAGCGACATTGATCTGGGCGCGCTGTTTGAGAACTTCCGTCCTGATTTTAGCCAGTTCGTCGGGTCCCGCCAGCAGTTCCCTTTCGATTCGCGACCGTTCCTGAGCATATTGCTGGCGCAAGCGGGCAACGGCGGCGGGATCAACCCCCTGGCGGGGATCGTAGCGGAAACGCTGCTCCAGGGCCTGGCGCCAGGCGAGCAGTGCCGCTACCCGCTGGTGGCCCAACCGTTGGCCGAAGCCGGGTACGACTTTCAGAGCCTCGGCGGTAACGTCGGCGGCGGTTTCGATGCCGTAGGATTCCAGCGCCATCCGGTCGGTGGTCAGAATGCCGGGAATTTGGACTGCGTCGATGAAATGGCTTTCCAGAAATGCTTGCAATTGAATCCGGCGCTGGTCGGTTTCGAGCTGCCGCACGTCCCGCTGCAACTCGTCCGCCAGATGACGGTGCCGGTCGCGCAGGGCATTCAGGGCCTGCAACCGGGCTGCGAACGCTTGACCGGTTGCGCGCTGGTTCCAGGCGGCGCGCAGTTCCAGCAGTTCCTGGCGGGCTGCGAACAGTGCCAGCCGGCGTCGCTGAACCTCGCGATGGACCGCGCCATCCCGTAGCAGCGACCAGGCCGCGACCGCCAGCGGCAGCCACAACCAACTCAGCGGCCAATGAACCAGAATCGCCGACAGCGCCGCACCGGCGATGGCAGCCGCTTTGATCGCATTGTGGCGCTGGATCTGCCGCAGCGGGTCCGGGAGCGGTGTCGGGACAATCGGCGTGCGCGGCGTGGGGGCGGGCATCGCTTCGTCGCCGGGCGGCGCGATGGCCTGAATCCGGCTCCAGACCTGGTCCAGATCGAAGTCGGGCAAGCCCGCGCCGACCAGGTCAGCCAACGCGAAGCGTTCCGGCAGCAGGAAGAACGCCGTCCCGCTGGCTTGTTCCAGCGCGCACCACGGACAGTCCGGCAAGGCGCGGGGGTATTTATGGACGCTGTTGCGGCCGCAGGCGCGCAGTTCGGCGCTGAGTTGCTCCAGTGCCCGCAGCCAGTCGTGAGCCCCGGGACGACCCTGCGCCAGTTTGGGCGGGGCAAAGGCCCGCTCGAACAGGTCGGTAACGGGGGGCGGCAGGACGGCGAACGGCAAGGTGTGCGGCGGCGGCTCCATCTGCCGGGTGTGGGCATGACGGCCAAAGGCAAAGCGGCATTCCCGGATGGCCCGCTCGATGGGCATGTCGCCCTTGCCCCGGTAGCGGCCGGCGAAGGGGTGGCGGCCCATGAATAACAAATGGAAACACAGCAGGGCCAGGCCAAAGGCGTCGTGATCCGGCGTGCGCCGCAGGCCGTGGAACGACTGGCCCTGCAATTCCGGCGCGGTGAACTGCGGCACGCCGACATCGCAGAGAAACAGTTGGCCGCCGGCGCTGATCTGGAACGAATCGCAATCGATCAGCTTGACCAGCGCCTGGGGCGAGACCACCACGTTGCCGGGGTTGACATCGCCGATGACGTGGCCACGGGCGTGAATCGCCTCGAAGGCGCTGGCCAGGTTGCGGGCGGCGTGGACCAGAAACGACCAGTCGGCCTGCGGGAACGCCTTTTTGCGGTGCGAGGGGCCGTAAAGGCTGTGGATTTCCCGGTAACCGTTGACGCGGGGCATGACGAAGCCCTGTACCCGAGCATCAGGCCGGGGGCGCAGCACGTCCACCGGCCAGGTGGCGATTTCCAGCAGGCTGGGATGCGCTTGCCGGGCCATGTTGTCCAGCTTGAGCGCCTTGTTGGCGCTGATGGGCTGGTGGTAGACCTTGGCGACGAAGCCGGGCCGGCCAGTGATTTCGTAGACCACGCCCTCGCCGCCACGCCCCAGTGCCGGCCCCAGCTCGAGCGGGTAGCCCGCGCCGTTATACAGCTTCGTCACCGGATTTTTCCCGGATGGCGGGTGGGGAGGGAACGGAATCAGGTTCGGTCGAGGCGGTGACCGGAGCGATAGGGTTACTCTCGGCGGGTTCGGCGGGCGGGGGAGCAACGACCGGCTCGGCAATCGGGGCGGGAAGCCGGGTCGCCAGGATCAGGGTTTTATCGTCGTGGGTGCGCTGGTTGACGGCCGGCGCGTCCAGAAAACGCTCCAGCGCGGTCTGCAAGTCGGCCGGACAGCCTGGCGCGGAGGCCGCGCGCAGCCGCAGAAACAGCGGGCGGAAGAACGGGTTTGATAGTGCAGCGCCAGCCCCTGCAGGCCGTCGGTCAGCAGGGCGATTTCGGCGATCGGTTCGACCGAAGCGGCGAATTCCAGGCGGGCGGCGGCGCTGGCGTCGGTAGCGAAATAGGTTTCGTTGGCGTATTCACCGGCCTGTGGCCAGAACACCGGCCAATAGTCATCCCCGATTCCGATCACGATGGCGCCGTCGCCGATTTGCAGGAACAGCGCATGATCGTCGGCCAGCACCGCGCCGAGCAGGGTGCAGGCGAATTCCCGAACCGGCAAGCCGGTTTCCGCCGCGCGCTGGCTCAGGGCGGTTCGGACCTGCTCGATCAGCGTTTCGGCGACCGCCCGCGTCCACTCGGCATCGGGCGTTTGCGCCAGCCAGGCCGCGCATTCGGTCAGCAGGGTTTGGCAGGCCAGTTCCGCGCCGGCGCGTGCCTCGGTGGCGCTGCCTGCGCCATCAGCGACGGCCAGCGCCAGCGCCGGTCGCCCGTCGGAAGCCTCCAGCCGCCGGACCGCGCAGGCGTCCTGACACTCGGTCCCGCTGGTGCGATGGGCCACGCCGGGGACACTGGCGTACACATAGTGCCAGTCGCCCGTTTCCTTCATACCGAAGCCCAGCCGTCGGGACTGGCGGGATTGCTCAGCGGTACTTCCGTGCCCGGCGTCGAGCGCGATACCGAGCGCATCGAGTTCGATAGCCACTGGAACAGCTCGCGGAAACGCAGCCCTTTCAGTCGCAGCGGCTGGCGCAGGGAAATCCGCTGCAAAATATCCAGGTTGGCGCTCTCCACGCCGACCGCGAAGAAGGCAAAGGCGCGATTTTCCTCGCCCTTGCGCACCTCGAGTGCGGCGGCCTGCCAGTCGTCGGTGGGACTGCCGTCGGTGATCAGAAACACCCAGGGCCGGAAGAAGGGGATGCCATGTTCCCGATAAAGCGCCTTGCGCTGGTCGAGCAGCTCCAACCCCTGGATGATCGCCTGACCCATCGGCGTATCCTTGCATGCGCTCAGGTGAGGTGGGGTGAAGTGCTCGGCGGTCTGAAACTCGGCGACCACCTCGACCGGACCAAAGCTGACGATGGCGATCTCGACCCGCTTGGCGGCGAGGCTGTCGGCTAGCAGTTCCTCCTTAAAAGTGGCCAGTCCTTCGTTGAGTTCGGCGATGGGCGCGCCGTTCATGGACCAGGAATTGTCCAGCAACAGCACGCAGGGGCAGCGCGGTTCGGGATTGTCGGCGAATTCGGCGCCGCTGAAATCCGCGCCGAACGGGGTTTGTCGGGGAAGGTCGAGTTCGTTCATCCTGAGAGTCCTCTGATGCAGCGCGGGTGCGAACCAATTGACTATAACCCATCCGCCACGATTGCGGATGACCGGTATAATGCGCGCCGTTTCGAGCGGGATAGACCAGGAAAAGATGATGAAGTTGACGCGGGTTTGGATGGGGCTCGTCCTGGGCGTGGCGTTACTGTCAGGTTACGCGGGACCGGCTCCGCCGGTGGAGCCGGTGGCCACGCCGGACCATGCCGTATTGATGGCCCGGCTGGACGATCTGGACGCGCGGCTGGACGACCTGGAACGGGCGGTCGCTGCCGAGCGGGTGGAGCGGCGGGCGCGGGCGACGGCGAGCGAACGGGCGGTGGCCGCGCTCAAACGGGAACTCAAGGAGGCGAAAGTGGTTGTAGCCAGCTTGCGGCGCAAGGTCGAGGCGGCGCCACTCCCGCCCGCGCCACGGGGAGTGGCAACCGCCAGCCGTGATGCGCCGAACGTGACTTACAGTCCGGTTGACGCGGTTCTGGGCGAATTGCCCGGCGGCAACGGCGAGCGGACGGCGCGGCCGATTCCGGCTGCGATTCCCAGCACGGCGCGGGAGATTCTGGTATACGCCCAGGTGGCGACGGGGTACGTCAAGGGCGGCCCGCACCGATTCCGCATTGCGACACGATTGGACGGCGACCGGGAAGCGGCGTTCTATCTGTACGCGGTCGGTCAGCCGCAGCAGAGCTGGGCCTACAATTCCGACAATGTCTGGCTGCCGATGCCGAAAAACCGGGAACTGATCCTGCAAGCGGACGGTGAACCGTTCTTCGGCGACTGGAACAGTGAGGTCAGGATTGTCGGCTATCGGTGAATGGGCGCGCGTTCTTTACTCTAATCCACGGCCCGTGCTGACTGCCCTACTGTTTTCACCAGACTGGATGGACAATCTGCCATCATGAACGACGATTCCACGCCTTCCGCGCCTCCCGATGCCCCGAGCCTCGGCCTGCTGTTCGATTCTGCGGCGGAAGTGATGATGCGGGACCAAATTTTGCCACTGCTGGAGGATCGACTGGCGCAAGCGCTGCCGTATCGTCCCAGCACCCTGCCGGACTGGCCGGAAGGAATGACGGTCCTGGCCTACCTCGACGACGCGGCGTTTGGCGAACTGGCGCCGATAGCTGCGGCCCGGCGCTGGCGGCTCGGCCTGCTGCCCCATCCCGGCCTGAACCAGGCCAGGCTGTGCTTCGGCGTGGCCCAACGCCTGGAACACGCGCTGGACGACGCGTTGAACGGTCAAAAGGACCGGCGCGTCGATCTGCTCTACTGCAATGGCCGGCCGGTCTTCAACTCGGTGGTCGTCGGCAAGGTCTTCACCCTCGGCGGAAGCGGCCAGGCGCCGAACTGGCGAACCCGGTTTCAGAGCATCCTGCGCATTCTGCGATCCGGCTTTGGTGCCATGAAACTCCATCCCTACACCCTGACCACCGGCAAGGACAAGACCCTGGCCACCGCCGCGCTGGGCATGGTGATCGTGGAGGAAGGGGGCAGTTCGCTGCTGTCGCGGCGGATTCTCGACGACCCGGGCAGCAACGACGGCATGCTTCAAGCCCTGGTGCTGGCGCCGCACAGCCGGATGGAGATGCTGCGCTTTTTGCTGGCCGCGTTATTCCCGGCCAGCCAGCACAAAAAACCGCTGCGGTTCGTGGGCCACCTCAAGACCGCCACCTTGACCGTGACCAGTCCGCAGCCGCTGGATTACCTGCACGACGGGGTCTGGACCAGTGCCCGTCGGCTCGACCTGGAGGTGAAGCCCAAGGCCTTGCGCCTGCTGCCGGGCCGGCACCTGAACCTCGGCGAGGATGTAGTGCAGACCAAGGAGATTTACAAGGTCCAGGGCCTGCCGGTCGGCGAGGCCAAGGCCGCGCTGATCAGCAAACCCCTGCCCTGGCTGCACCGGGCCAGTACCGAGGAGTTCAGGGACCTGTACCTTGCGCTGCGGGACAACGCCCGGCCTTCCCCGGCCTATCTCACCCTGATGGTGCTTGCTACCCTGCTGGCGACCATCGGGCTGTTCGCCAACTCGGCGCCGGTGATTATCGGCGCCATGATTCTGGCCCCGCTGATGGCGCCCATCATCTCCCTGGCGATGGCGGTCGTCCGGCAGGATGGGGTTTTGCTGGCCGGCAGCCTCAAGACCCTGGGCCTGGGCATCCTGCTGGCCCTGGGTTTCGCGGCGATGATGACTTGGGTGATCCCACTGCGTTCCGTGACCGGTGAAATCGCCGCCCGGCTCAGCCCGACCTTGCTGGACCTCGGGGTCGCCATCGTCTCCGGAGTGGCTGGCGCCTACGCCCATGCGCGGGAAGAAGTCGCCCGAAGCCTGGCGGGCGTGGCCATCGCTGTGGCGCTGGTGCCGCCGCTGGCGGTATCCGGCATCGGCCTTGGCTGGGGCGAGTGGACCATTTTCCAGGGTTCCTTCCTGCTGTTTTTGACCAATCTGTTCGGGATCGTGCTGGCTGGCAACCTGACGTTCCTGCTGCTCGGCTTCGGTCCGTTCGGCCTGGCGCGGCGCGGCCTGTTGGCGTCGCTGGCGCTGGTAGCCGTCGTCAGCGCGCCGCTGGGTGTGGGATTCGCGCGAATGGTCGAGGAAAAAGCGGTCGTTCAGGCGCTGGAGGGATGGGAGACCGAGGGGGTGGTCCTGCGCGGGACGGCCGTGCAACCGGGTGACCCGCTGCACCTGTCGGTACGGCTGCTGTCGTCGTCCACCCTGGACGGCGCCGCCGTGGAGCGCGTCAAGCGAGCCATCGAAGCCCGTCTCGACCGCCCGGTGACGTTGGAAGCCACCGTCGCGATCAGGCGTTGAGGCCCGGGTTTTATGCTTGAGGCGAGAACGTGGCGTGGGCCGCGATTCCGCCGTTCGGCGCCGGTTCGGTCTGATAATTCTCCAACCTGTTCCCGCAGCGGACATTCGACAGATACCCCGGCGGAAACTATAGTTGCGCCAGGGCCATGCTCGCGGGCGGCGGCGGGGTGATGCTGGCCGAAAACCCGGCGAACCATGGTTCACAGACCTTCAACCCTCTCATAAGGAAGCTGTCCATGTCCGTTCCCAGCGACCTGCCGGTCTGGCAACAACTGAAAGCCCATCATGCCGCCATCGCTGACCTGCACCTCCGCGACCTGTTCGCCAACGATCCCGATCGTTTCAACCAGTTTTCCCGGCGATTCGGCGATCTGCTGGTGGATTTTTCCAAGCATCGCATCACCGGGGAAACCCTCGGTCTGCTGATCGAACTGGCCCGCCAGGCGCAATTGCCGGCCTGGATCGAGCGGATGTTCGACGGGGAGATGATCAACCACACCGAGCGCCGTTCGGTGCTGCATGTCGCGCTGCGCAACCGCAGCGACCGGCCGATCCTCGTTAACGGCGAGAACGTGATGCCGGGCGTGAACGCGGTGCTGGAGCATATGCGCAAGTTCGCCGACCAGATCCGGCGCGGCAAGTGGCGCGGTTATACCGGCAAGCGCATCCGCGACGTGGTCAACATCGGTATCGGCGGTTCCGACCTGGGACCGAAAATGATTTGCGAAGCGCTGGAGCCGTATGGCGATCCCACCCTGCGGATGCACTTTGTCTCCAATGTGGACGGCGCCCACATCAGCCACGTGCTGGCCGAGTGCGACCCGGAAAGCGCCCTGTTCATTATCGCCTCCAAGACCTTCACCACGCAGGAGACCATGACCAACGCCCACACGGCCCGGGCTTGGCTGATCAAGGAACTGGGCGACGAGGCAGCGGTGGCCAAGCATTTTGTCGCCGTGTCCACCAACGCCGAGGGCGTCCGCAAGTTCGGCATTGACCCGGCCAACATGTTCGAATTCTGGGACTGGGTCGGCGGGCGCTACTCGCTGTGGTCGGCCATCGGCCTGCCCATCGTGGTTTATCTCGGCATGGAACATTTCACCGAATTGCTGGACGGCGCGCACGCCATGGACGAGCATTTCCGCACCGCGCCGCTGGAGGAAAACCTGCCGGCGATTCTAGGTCTGCTGGGGGTCTGGTACATTGATTTCTTCGGCGCCGACAGCCACGTCATGCTGATTTACGATGACTATCTGCGCTCGCTGCCGGATTACCTGCAACAACTGGACATGGAGAGCAACGGCAAG
>JAGTSD010000065.1 GCA_018262135.1 Pseudomonadota bacterium
CACGCCGGTGGCCGAACAGGGTGCGTCCAGCAAAATCCGGTCGTAGGGAACGCCGTCCCACCAGGCCGCCGGCTGGGTGGCGTCACCCGGCACCAGGTGGGCGTGGAGCCGCAACCGATGCAGATTATCCTGAATCTTTTCCAGCCGTTCGACATCCTGATCCAGCGCGGTCAGGTCCAGATCCGGGGCGCATTCGAGCAGATGGGCGGTCTTGCCGCCGGGCGCGGCGCAGGCGTCCAGCACGCGCATTCCTGCTTCGACCCCGAGCAGCGGCGCCGCCAGTTGCGCGGCGGCGTCCTGCACCGAGGCCCAACCCTCGGCAAATCCGGGCAGCGCGGCGGGTTCGACCGGTTCGGCCAGCGCGAGCGCCGTCGCGGCCGCCGCCACAGGCTCGGCGTTTTTCCCCGCCGCCGCCAGTCGCGCGCGGTACACGTCGCGGCTGCCCTGGAGCCGGTTGACCCGCAGGGTGAAGGGTGGCCGGGCGTTGTTGGCGGCGACGATGGCCGGCCAGTCGTCCGGCCAGTCCCGTTGCAACCATTCCAGCAGCCAGCGCGGATGGGCCGTCCGGGCTTCCGCGTCGGCCTCTACCTGGGCCAGCAACTCCATGCGCCGGCGTGGAAAGGACCGGAGCACGGCGTTGGTCAGCCCCGCCGCCCAGGATTTGCGCAGTTGGCGGGCGGCGGCGACGGTCTCGGCGACCGCGGCATGGTCGGGAATCCGTAAATGATGGAGCTGATAGATCCCGATCAGCAGCAGCGCCCGCACTACCGTTTCGCGCGGGTCGAGCGGCCGATCCAGCAATCCATCCAGCAGCCTTTGCAACTCCGGCTGCCAGCGGCAAACGCCGTAGCACAGCTCCCGCAACAGCCCGCGATCGCGCGGCGCGGTGCGCACCAGTGCGGATGGCAATACCGCCGCCAGCGACCGGCCCTCGCTCAAAACCTGGCCCAGCGCCTGGGCAGCGATGGCGCGAATATTCATGCCGCGCCCAGCCGCCGGCCCGCCAGCCGGTGGGCGTTCAGAAACGCCACAGCCGGCAGGGGTCGCCCACCGGGCAGTTGCACCTCGGTGAGTCGCAACACGCTGGCACCGGTAGCGACCACGATGCCGTCCCGCCCCTCGCGCAGCACCGTGCCGGGGGATTCGGTCGTCGGTTCGATCTCGGCCCGCGCCCGCCAGATGCGCAGCATTTGCCCGTCCAGCCAGGTGCGGGTCACCGGATAGGGATTGAAGGTCAGCACCCGGCGTTCCAGCTCCAGCGCCGGCCGGCTCCAGTCCAGTTCGAGATCGGCCTTGTCCAGCTTGGGGGCGTAGGTGACGAGCGATTCGTCCTGCGGCTCCGGGGTGAGGCGGCCAGCCAGCAGATCGGGCAGGATCGCCAGCAGCGTTGTTGCGCCCAGCGCCGCCAGTTGCTCGTACAGTTCGCCGCCGGTGATCCCGCGCGGAATCGAACAGGTCGCCCGAGCCAATACCGGCCCGGTATCGAGACCGGCGTCCATTTGCATGAGGCTGACGCCAGTCTCGGCGTCGCCTGCCAGCAGCGCCCAGTGGATGGGCGCTGCGCCGCGCCAGCGCGGCAGCAGCGAGGCGTGGACGTTGACGCAACCCAGGCGCGGGATGGCCAGTACCGCCGGCGGCAGGATCAGGCCATAGGCCGCTACCACCAGCAAATCCGGCTTCAGGGCGGCCAATTCCGCCTGCGCGGCGGTATCGCGCAGGGTGACGGGTTGGAATACCGGGATGCCAGCCGCCGCCGCGCACGCCTTGAGGGGGCTGGCGCGCAACTGACGGCCCCGGCCGGCGGGCCGGTCCGGCTGGGTGTAAATGGCTTGGACCGAATAGCCGGCGTCCAGCAGAGCTTGCAGGCTCGGAACGGCAAAGTCGGGCGTGCCGGCGAAAATCAGCCGCGGCGGGGTCGTGGTCATGCGATATCGTTGTGGGTAGGAGCGCCGCCCGGTTTGAGGCAGGCGGCGATGCCGGTCGGTGGAATGGCCGAAAGGAGATCGAAACCAGGCGCGTCCATGGTCAGGAAGCGCGCGCTTCGATACGGGCCTGTTTCTCCAGCTTCTTGCGAATGCGGTCGCGCTTGAGCGCCGACAGATAGTCCACAAACAGCTTGCCGTCCAGATGATCAATCTCGTGCTGGATGCATACCGCCAGCAGGCCGCTGGCGTCCAGTTCGAACGGTTCGCCGTCGCGATCCAGCGCGCTGACCCGCACCCGCCCGGCCCGGCGGACCGTTTCGTAGAATCCGGGCACCGACAGGCAGCCTTCCTCCGATTCGCTTTCGCCCTCCCGTTCCAGCAGGGTCGGGTTGATAAACGTCAGCGGGTGGTTTTTCTCCTCGGACACGTCCATCACCACGATGCGTTTCTGGACATTAACCTGGGTCGCGGCCAGGCCGATGCCCGGCGCGGCATACATGGTTTCCAGCATGTCATCCACCAGGGTCCGGATGCGGTCATCAACGGTTTCCACCGGCAGCGCCGGTTTGCGCAGCCGGGGATCGGGATAGTGCAGGATGTTCAATCGCGCCATGGCAGACAGCTCCGAAATCGCCTTTTTCGTTCTTGCAACGATCATTCAAATGAAATCATACGAGAAACCCCCGTACCGGGGCTATACTTTGCGCGATGGGAGTGATTCGTTACACTCCCGCCCATGTCTCCGGAGGATGAGCAAGGATCATGAACATCACGCGTTCCTCAAGGCGCTTCAGGACTGCCCTGTCGCTGGCGACGGCGGTTCTGCTCGGGGCGTGCGCCCAAACGCCCCCCCAGTCCGAGTCCACCAGCCCGACTCCTGGCGAGCCACCCCCGGCTTCGCGATCGAAAGCGCTCGTGGCGGAACCCGGCGCGGTCGCCGCGCCCACGCCGGTCGCGTTGCGTCCCGACCATCCCCAGACCTACACCGTGGTTCCTGGAGATACGCTGTGGGGTATCGCCCAGCGGTTTCTCCAGAATCCCTGGCAGTGGCGCGACATCTGGCGACAGAACCCGCAAATCCGCAATCCCAACCGGATCTATCCGGGCGACGTGCTCAAATTCAGCTACGACGCCAGCGGCAAGCCGCAGTTGGAGGTCAGCGAACGCGCGGAGGTTCCGCTGCTCAAGCTGTCGCCGGAGGTCCGGGTCGAAACGCTGACGCAGCCGATTCCCCCGGTGCCCCGCGATGCGGTCGAGTCGTTCCTGACCCGCGCCCTGATTCTGAGTGAAGCCCAGTGGAAGGGAGCACCCTACATCATGGCCGATGACGACAATCAGGTGGTTTACACCGATCGCGACCGGGTTTACGCCCGCGGCGCCCAGTTTGACCAGCCGCGCTATCAGGTGTTCCGCCCCGGCGAGGAACTGCGCGAGCCCGGATCCGGCCGTTACCTGGGCACCGCCGGCGTCTACGTGGGCGAGGCGCTGCTGGACCAGGACGGCGACCCGGCCACCTTGACCCTGGCTCGCACGGTCGCGCCGGTTCGCGCCGGTGACCGGCTGTTCGAGTTCGAACCGGAAACCGAACTCTACAGCTTCGAACCCCATCCGGTTCCTCCCGATACCGAAGGCTTCATCCTGGCCAATCTGGACAGCGACGTCACCCAGATCACCCAGTACAGCAGCGTCATCATCAATCTGGGCGCTCAGGAAGGACTCGAACCCGGCCACGTCCTCGCCATTTACGGCAAGGATCGGCAGATCGAAGACCCGGTCTCCGGCGGAACTGTGAAAGTGCCCGGCGAGCGCTCGGGCCTGTTGATGGTCTACAAGGTTCACGATCTGGTCAGCTACGGGCTGGTGATGCAGGCCGAGCGGTTCATCCGCCTGCAAGATCGGGTGACTACGCCCTGAACCGGGACGACGCGCCCCCCGTCGCCGAGCCGGCCTGGCTGCTGGCGCTGTTGCGGGCGCCGGGCATCGGGCCGGCGCGGTTTGCCCGGCTGCTGGAGCATTTCGGGTCGGCGGCGGCGGCGTTCGCCGCGGACGGCCCCGAGTTGCGGTCGCTGGAACTGCCGGACGCGGCGCTGGATTACCTGCGTCGCCCCGACTGGGGCCGGGTGGAAAAGGATCTGGCCTGGCTGGAACGGCCGGGTAACCATCTGCTGCGCCTGGACGACGCCCGCTACCCGCCACTGCTGCGGCAAATTCCCTACCCGCCCCCGCTGCTATTCGTCCACGGCGACCCGGATTGCCTGCGGTTGCCGCAACTGGCCATCGTCGGCACCCGCAATCCCACTCCCATGGGCCGCGAAACCGCCCAGCGCTTCGCCGCGCATCTGGCCGAATTCGGGCTGCTGATCACCAGCGGGCTGGCGCTCGGCATCGACGCCGCCGCCCACCAGGGCGCGCTGGCTGGTGGTGGACGGACGATCGCGGTGATGGGCACCGGCCTGGATCGGGTTTATCCCGCCCAGCATCGGGATCTGGCCCATGCCATCGCCGAACGCGGCGCGCTGGTTTCGGAATTTTCCATCGGCACTTCGCCGGCAGCGGGAAACTTCCCCCAGCGCAACCGGCTGATCAGCGGTCTGGCGCTGGGCGTACTGGTGGTGGAG
The DNA here is from genome assembly GCA_018262135.1 of Pseudomonadota bacterium. GTDB lineage: Bacteria > Pseudomonadota > Gammaproteobacteria > Competibacterales > Competibacteraceae > Contendibacter. The sequence continues at coordinate 4,544 of JAGTSD010000065.1, forward strand.
GCCGCCGCCCAGAGCGGTTCACTGATCACCGCCCGCCTGGCCAACGAGCAGGGTCGCGAAGTGTTCGCGATCCCCGGTTCGATCCACAATCCGCTGGCCAAGGGCTGCCACGCCCTGATCCGCCAGGGGGCGAAACTGGTGGAGACTGCGGCCGACATCCTGGAAGAACTAGGTGCGCTGGCGGCGGCGACCCAGGAAGCCACGTCCCCGGTCGCCGCCGCGCCCGCCTCGGCGGCACTGGACGAGGAGTACCGGCAACTGCTGGCCGCCATGGGTGACGAGCCAGCGGGCATCGATCTACTGGTGGATCGGTGCGGATTGACGGCGGAAGCGGTTTCCTCCATGCTGCTGATCCTGGAACTTGAAGGCTACGTGGCCGCCATCCCTGGCGGTCTGTACAGCCGCCTGAAACTCTGAATGCCTGCCGCCGTCCCGACCGGGCGGCGGTTTTGCGTGTGTGGGTGCATCCCGCCGCGCCAGCGCCCCTGACCTATGGCGGGGGCTTTGTACTTTCAACACGAGCCCTGGAATGAAAGAAAACGTGCTGGACGTGCTGATGTATCTGTTTCAGAACTACATGGACGACGAGGTGGATATCGACCCCGACCGTGAATCCATCCAGAGCGAACTGCTGGCCGCCGGCTTCCCCTCCCAGGAAATCCAGCAGGCGTTCGAATGGCTGGACAGCCTCGTGGATCGCCAGTCTGTTCCGCTGCGAGTCGATCCGGGTTCCTGCCGCATTTATATTGGCCCGGAACTGGACAAACTGGATGTGGAGTGCCGGGGTTTTCTGTTGTTCCTGGAACAGGGTGGCGTTCTCGATTCGGAAACCCGCGAACTGGTCATCGACCGGGTCATGGCCCTGGAATCCGATGATATTGGACTGCACCAGTTGAAATGGATCGTCCTGATGGTGCTGTTCAATCAGCCCGGTCGGGAAGAAGCCTGCGCCTGGCTGGAAGATCTGGTATTCGACGACGTTCCCGGCTACCTTCATTAAGAAGCAAACGTCAGCACACTTTTTCCGTTTCTTCCCGAATTCCCGCCGCGCTGGCGGTTCCTGGCGGACGTCGCCCTCCCCGGCTTGTCAGTCACCCTCGGCGCCATCCTGTCCCAGCTACCGTCGTCATGGTCATGAGCAAGAACCTGGTCATCGTGGAATCGCCGGCCAAGGCGAAGACGATCAAGAAATATCTGGGCAAGGACTTCGAGGTCCTGGCGTCCTACGGTCACGTGCGCGATCTGGTCCCCAAGGAGGGTGCGGTCGATCCGGAACACGACTTTGCGATGAAATACCAGATCATCGAGAAGAACGAACGGCATGTCGAAGCCATCGCCAAGGCGGTCGCCAAGGCCGATGCGCTGTATCTGGCCACCGATCCGGATCGCGAGGGCGAAGCCATTTCCTGGCACCTGTACGAAATCCTGCGCCAGCGCGACTTGCTCAAGGACAAGCCGGTACGGCGGGTGGCGTTCCACGAGGTCACCCAGCGGGCGATCCAGGACGCCGTCGCCCATCCCCGGACGCTGTCGCTGGATTTGGTCAACGCCCAGCAGGCCCGGCGGGCGCTCGATTATTTGGTCGGCTTCAACCTGTCGCCGCTGCTGTGGAAGAAAATCCGGCCCGGACTGTCCGCCGGGCGGGTGCAGTCGCCGGCGCTGCGGATGATCGTCGAGCGCGAGGAGGAGATCGAACGGTTCCAGCCGCGCGAATACTGGACGCTGGAAGCAGATAACGCCAAGGCGGGCCAACCGTTCAGCGCCCGGCTGGCCGAATACGGCGGTGAAAAACTGGCGCAATTCAGTATCGCCGATGGCGATCAGGCTTACGCCATGGAACGGGCGCTGCTGGCTGCCGCCCGCACCCAGTTGGCTGAATCCGGCACGGCGGCTGAAACCGTAATTGGCCGATTGCGCGTCGCCCGGGTCGAGCGCAAGCAGCGCAAGCGCAATCCCGCCGCGCCGTTCACGACTTCGACCCTGCAACAGGAAGCCTCGCGCAAGCTGGGTTTTTCCACCCAGCGCACCATGCGGGTCGCCCAGCAGTTGTACGAGGGCATCGACACCGGCCAGGGCGCGGTCGGGCTGATCACCTACATGCGGACCGACTCGGTGAATCTGGCCCAGGAGGCCATTGCCGACATCCGCGCCCTGATCGCCCGGCGTTACGGCGCGCACAACCTGCCAGCCAGCCCGCGCCTGTTCAAGACCAAAGCCAAGAACGCCCAGGAGGCCCACGAAGCGATTCGCCCGACCACGATCGCGGTGCTGCCGGAAGCGATTCGCGCCCATCTCAACGCCGACCAACACGCGCTCTACGAATTGATCTGGAAGCGCACCGTCGCCTGTCAGATGATTCCGGCCACGCTGGATACGGTCGCCGTGGACCTGGCCTGCGGTTCCGGCAACAGCTTTCGGGCTACCGGCTCGACGATCGCCGATCCGGGATTCATGGCGGTGTACCGGGAAGATGTGGACGATGCGACCGACGAAGATGAAAACCGGACGTTGCCGCCGCTGCGGGAAGGCGAATGGGTAGACCTGCTGGCGCTGCGGCCGGAACAGCACTTCACCGAACCGCCGCCGCGCTACTCCGAGGCCAGCCTGGTCAAAACCCTGGAGGAATACGGCATCGGCCGGCCCTCCACCTACGCGGCGATCATTTCGACCCTGCTGGCCCGCGACTACGCGGTTCTGGACAACCGCCGCTTCAAGCCGACCGACATCGGCCGGATCGTCAACCGCTTCCTGACCCAGCATTTCACCCAGTACGTGGATTATGAATTCACCGCCCGGCTGGAAGACGATCTGGACGCGGTGTCGCGCGGCGAGGAGGACTGGCTGCCGCTGATGCGGAGTTTCTGGGATCCGTTCAAGCAGCGGGTCGAGGAAAAGACGGAGAAGGTCTCGCGCCAGGAGGTGGTGCAAAGCCGGGAACTGGGACAGGACCCCAAAACGGGCAAGCCGGTCTCGGTGCGGATGGGCCGGTTCGGAGCATTCGCGCAAATCGGCGACAAGGACGATGCCGAGAAGCCCCGCTTTGCCAGCCTGCGGCCCGAACAGCGCCTGGACATCATCACCCTGGACGAGGCGCTGGCCCTGTTCCAGTTGCCGCGCGATCTGGGAACGACCGCCGCCGGTGAACCGATTCAAGTCAACGTGGGGCGATTCGGTCCCTACGTGCGCTACGGCAAGAATTTTGTTTCGCTAAAAAACGAGGATCCATACAGCGTCGGCCGCGAACGGGCGCTGGAATTGATCGCCGCGCACCAGCAGGCGGCAGCCAGCAAGATCCTCCGGGCGTTCCCCAACACCGCCGTGCAAATCCTGAACGGCCGGTTCGGTCCGTACATTACCGACGGCAAGAAGAACGCGCGCCTGCCCAAGGGCCGCGAGCCGGCCAGCCTGACCCTCACCGAATGCGAAAGCCTGCTGCGCGCCGCGCCCGAGAAGAAGAAAACAGGAGCTCACCGCCACGCCCCCGTACCGGTAAAAGCGAAGCGATCCACCGGCGGTTAGGGC
>JAGTSD010000365.1 GCA_018262135.1 Pseudomonadota bacterium
ATCGAGTTCCGAGGGAATGCCCACGCGCGGGGTGATGGTCTTGCCGGTCGCCAGCTGCAACGCCGACAGCACGTAATCGTCGGTGGGGTTGGACATCGCCACCGTCAACCCCTGTTCGTCCTCGAACAAAGGGATGACCCGCGACTCCTTGAGAAAACGTGACGAAACCCCGCCGTTGGTTGCCGGTACCTCGGGATAGTCGCCGGGTCGGACCAGCGGCAGGTTCAGGTACGTAGCCAACGCCTCGGCCAAGTCGCGTTCCGACACCAGCCCCAGCTTGACCAGCAGGGTATCCAGCCCTTCCCCGGTGCCTTCCTGGACCCGCCGGGCGCGCTGCAGATCGGCATCGGCCAGCTTCTGCCGCTCGACCAGCAGTTCGCCGAGATCAACGGACATCGAGCAGCGCCTCCAATCCCACCCGCCACGGACGCGGCTGGATCCCCAACCGGGCGGCCAGCCTGGCACAGTCCAGCACCGAATTGGCGGGTCGGGCGGCGGGGGTCGGGTAATCGGCGGTGGTGATGGCCGTCACGGTTTTAACGGGCAGCGATTCGCGGGCGCGGGCCAGTTCGACAATCGCGCTGGCGAAGCCGTGCCAGGTGGTGGCCGGCTCGCCGCAATAGTGATAGACGCCCCAGCCGTCGCAGGCGTCGATTTCGGCGCCGCGCCCCGCCAGTTCCAGCAGGGTATCGGCGATGTCGCCGGCGAAGGTAGGACAGCCGTACTGATCGGCGACTACCCGCAATTCCTCGCGTTCCCGCGCCAACCGCAGGATGGTCTTCACGAAATTGTGGCCGTGAATCCCGAATACCCAACTCACCCGCAGGATCAGATAGCGACGCAACAAGCGGCGCACTGCTTCATCGCCCGCCAGCTTGCTGGCGCCGTATACGCCCAGCGGCGTGACCGTGTCATTCTCGACGTAGGGACCCGGCTTGCGTCCGTCATAGACATAATCGGTGGAAATATGCAGCAGCGGGATGTTCAACCGGGCGCAGGCGGCGGCCAGATGGGCGGGGCCGTCGCGGTTGACGGCGAACGCGAGTTCTGGTTCCTGCTCGGCCTTGTCCACCGCGGTGTAGGCCGCTGCATTGATGACGACCTCCACGCCGCTGGCGGCCAGTTGCCGATCCACGGCGGCGGCATCGGTGATGTCCAGTTCGGCCACATCCCAGGCCAGCATGTCATGCCCGAGCGCAGGCGCGCGCCGGGTCAGTTCCCAGCCGACCTGGCCCTGGGCGCCGATGATGATGATCCGCATGGCTTAACTCTCGTAAACCGGTAACTCTTCAGGACGCTGCGCGCTCAACCGGGGATTTTGCTGGTCCTTGCCCGACAACGAAACCTCCCGCAGCGGCCAGTCAATGCCGATCTCCGGGTCATCCCAGGCGATACCACGCTCCGACGGGGGATGGTAATAGTCAGTGCATTTGTAGAAAAAGTCCGCCTCGTCCGACACCACGCAGAACCCGTGAGCGAAACCCGGCGGGATATACAGTTGCCGATGATCCACATCATCCAGCATGCAGCCGTACCAGCGCCCGAAATGCGGTGAACCCTGGCGAATGTCCACCGCCACGTCGAACACCGCGCCGCGCGTCACCCATACCAGCTTGCCCTGCGGTTGCGTCAACTGATAGTGCAGGCCGCGCAGTACGCCGCGCCGCGAACGGGAGTGATTGTCCTGGACGAAGCGTTCGGGCATTCCCGCCCCGCTATACCGCGCCGCCTGCCAGGTCTCCATGAAGAAGCCGCGCGCATCGCCGAATACCTTGGGTTCCAGCAAGAGCACGCCGGGCAAGCCAGTCTCGATCACCTTCACGATGCGATTCTCCGATCCAGCAGCTCCAACAGGTATTGACCGTAGCCGCTCTTGGCCAGCGGTTGCGCCAGCCGCGCCAACTGGTCGTCATTGATAAAGTTCATCCGCCAGGCGACTTCCTCGGGACAGGCCACTTTCAAGCCCTGCCGCTGCTCCACCACCTGCACGAAATGGGCGGCGGCCAACAGCGACTCGTGGGTGCCGGTGTCCAGCCAGGCGTAACCGCGCCCCAGCAGTTCGACGTTGAGTTCGCCGCGTTCCAGATAAACCCGGTTCACATCGGTGATTTCCAGCTCGCCGCGCGCCGAGGGGCGAATGTTTTTGGCGACGTTCACCACCTCGTTATCGTAAAAATACAGCCCGGTCACTGCGTAATTGGATTTCGGCTTTTTTGGCTTTTCCTCGATGTCCACCGCCCGGCCCTGGGCGTCGAAACTCACCACGCCGTATTGTTCCGGATCGCGCACGTAGTAGCCGAACACCGTCGCGCCCCGGTCGCGGGCGGCGGCCCGGCGCAGCACCGCCGATAGCCCCTGCCCATAATAAATATTGTCGCCGAGGATCAGACAGGCCGGATCGCGACCGATGAACTCCTCGCCGATCAGGAAGGCCTGGGCCAGTCCGTCCGGGCTCGGTTGCACCGCGTACTGGAAGTTGACGCCCCACTGCCCACCGTCGCCCAGCAGGGTCTGGTACGCCTCCCGGTCGCGCGGCGTGGTGATGATGAGAATGTCCTGGATCGCCGCCAGCAGCAGCGTGGCGACCGGGTAGTAGATCATCGGCTTGTCGTAAACCGGCATGAGCTGCTTGCTGACCGAAACCGTCAGCGGGTGCAGCCGGGTGCCGGAACCGCCGGCGAGAATGATGCCTTTGTAGGCCATTCGTTTCCTGCGCCATCGTGGAAGAGATTGAAAAAATGGGGGAGTACCTTACTCCACCGTCACCGACTTGGCCAGATTGCGCGGTTGGTCGACGTCGGTGCCCTTGAGGATCGCGACATGGTAGGCCAGCAGTTGCAACGGCACGGTGAACACGTTGGGAGCGATGGACTCGGGCACCGCCCCCAACGACAGCACGTGAGTGCTGACCCCGCTGAGATGGGTGTCCACCTCGCGGTCGGCGAA
>JAGTSD010000366.1 GCA_018262135.1 Pseudomonadota bacterium
TTGAGCACCTTGACCTTGATGTTATCGCCGACCGCGACCACTTCGGAGGGGTGCTTGACCCGCCGCCAGACCATGTCGGTGATGTGCAACAGGCCATCGATGCCGCCCAGGTCCAGGAACGCGCCGTAGTCGGTGAGGTTCTTGACCACGCCGTCCACGACCTGGCCTTCCTGCAGGTTCTGCAACAGCGCCTCGCGCTCGGCGCTGTATTCCTGTTCCACCACCGCCCGGCGGGAGACCACCACATTGTTGCGCCGGCGGTCGAGCTTGATGACCTTGAACTCCTGTTCCTTGCCTTCCAGATAGGCGGCGTCGCGCACCGGCCGCACGTCCACCAGCGAACCGGGCAGGAAGGCGCGAATCTCGCCGATGTCCACGGTGAAGCCGCCCTTCACCTTGCCGCTGATCAGGCCCTTGATGATTTCCTCGCTCTCGAAGGCTTTCTCCAGGGCGCTCCAGACCCGGGCGCGCTTGGCTTTCTCCCGGGACAGTCGGGTTTCCCCGAAGCCATCCTCGAGCGCATCCAGGGCGACTTCGACCAGATCGCCCACCTTCACTTCGAGAACGCCATCCTCGTTGTAAAACTGTTCGAGTGGAATCAGCCCTTCGGATTTCAGGCCGGCGTTGACGACCACGGCATCCGACCGGATCTCCACCACCGTTCCCTGGACGATGGAGCCGGGCTGCATCTGCTTGTTGGCCAGGCTCTGTTCAAACAGTTCGGCAAAACTTTCGGTCATGGGTTATAGCTCAAAAAAACCGGCGGCACGAAACCGCCACAGGTGGGTTGAGGTATCGGATTCGGCAGCGCGCTCCCGAACCGGTTCTGGGTGACTGCATTTCCCGTCGCGACGGAAGCGCCCAGTCCCGGCGCTTGTCCACTGGTAAGCGTAGCATGGGCGTCACCGGCGTAAAGGCTTGCGCCTAACAGTTTTTCGGCAAACCCAGCCGCCGCGCGGCCAACGCCAGCGCCCGGTCGCAAACCTCGGCGATGCTCGAGTGCGTGGTGTCGAGCGTTTCCGCGTCGGCGGCGGGCCGAAGCGGCGCCACCGCACGCTGGCGGTCGCGGGCGTCGCGCTCGGCGATTTCGCTGGCAAGATTTTTAAGACTAGCATTCATGCCCTGTTCGCTCAACTGCTGATGCCGGCGGCGAGCGCGTTCCTCGGCGCTGGCGGTCAGGAACAGCTTGAGTTCGGCGTCGGGAAACACCACCGTGCCCATGTCCCGGCCATCGGCGATCAGGCCGGGGGAGCGGCGAAAATCCCGCTGTCGTTGCAACAGGGCGGCGCGCACCGCTGGCAGCGCGGCAACCTGGGACGCCGCGTTGCCGCAGGTTTCGCTGCGCAGATCGGCGCCGACTTCCACGCCTTCCAGGAAAATGCGCGGGGAACCGTCGGTCCCGGCCCGGAATTCCACCTCCAGCCCGGCGGCCACCGCCGCGACCCGGCTTTCGTCCTCCAGCGCCAGGTTCCGGCGCAGCGCCGCCAGGGCGGTCAACCGGTACAGCGCGCCGCTGTCGAGCAGATGAAAGCCCAGCCGGTTGGCCAGCCACTGGCAAAGCGTGCCTTTGCCGACCCCGCTCGGGCCATCCACCGCGATCACGGGAACCCGCGCGTTCATGCCGTTTCCTGTTCCTGGATGGCCAGGCCGGCGTTCCGGGCCAGGGCCACGAAGCCGGGGAACGAGGTGTTGACGTTGGCGCAATCGTGGATCGTGATCGGGCCAGAGGTGCGCAACGCGGCCATGGCGAAGCTCATGGCGATGCGGTGGTCGCCGTGGCTGTGCACCGTCCCGCCGGCCAGCGCGCCGCCCTGGATGACGATGCCATCCGAAGTTGGCCCGGCAGCGATACCCAAGGCGTGCAGCCCATCGGCCATGACTTGAATCCGGTCGCTTTCCTTGACCCGCAGTTCCGCGGCGCCGGTCAACACCGTGACGCCCTCGGCGCCAGCGGCGGCGACGAACAGCGCCGGAAATTCGTCGATGGCCAGCGGCACCAGTTTCTCGGGAATGCGAATGCCATGCAATGGCGCGTGGCGCACCCGCAGATCGGCCACCGGTTCGCCGCCGGCCAGGCCCGGCTTCAGCACCTCGATATTCGCACCCATCAGCCGCAGGATGTCGATGACGCCGGTGCGGGTGGGATTGACGCCGACGTGTTCCAGCACCAGGTCGGAACCCGGCGCGAGGCTGGCCCCGACCAGGAAAAACGCCGCCGAGGAAATATCCGCCGGCACGTCGATTTCAGTCCCCTTCAACCGCCCGCCACCAGTCACTGCGACCGTGCGTTCGCTTTCGCGCCGCAGCGGATAGGCGAAGCCTTCCAGCATCCGTTCGGTGTGGTCGCGAGTCGGGGCCGGTTCGGTGACGCGGGTGACGCCTTCGGCATAGAGACCGGCCAGGAGCAGGCAGGATTTGACCTGGGCGCTGGCGACGGATTGTAGGTAGCGGATACCGGTCAGCCGCTGGCCGCCGCGAATCCGCAACGGCGCGGAACCGGTTTCGGTGGTTTCAATACGCGCGCCCATCCGGGCCAGCGGCTCCGTCACCCGCCGCATCGGCCGGCGAGTCAGCGAGGCGTCGCCGGTCAGCACGGTATCGAACGCCTGGCCGGCCAGAATGCCGCTCATCAGCCGCATCGATGTGCCGGAATTGCCCATGTCCAGCGGGCCGTTTGGCGCGGACAGACCGCGCAGGCCAGCGCCATGCACCGTGACCCGCCCCTGTTCCGGGCCGTCGATGCGCACACCCATGGCGCGGAACGCTCGCAGGGTGGCCAGACAGTCCTCACCTTCCAGAAAGCCGGTGACGGTGGTGACGCCCTCGGCCAGCGCGCCGAGCATGATGGCGCGGTGGGAAATGGATTTGTCGCCGGGCACGCGCAGGCGCCCGCGCAGGGCGCCGCCGGGTTCGGCGAGAAAGGTCAGGGTAGTCATGGGTTTGGG
>JAGTSD010000367.1 GCA_018262135.1 Pseudomonadota bacterium
CGAATACCACCAGCAGGCCGGTGACCACCACCGGGCCGGTGACGTTGCCGCTGGCGGCATTGATCGCCGCTACGATGAACAACCCGCTGACCAGTTGCAACAGGTAATAGCTGATGATCGTCGCGGCCAGCAGACCGAACACCATCAGCGCCGGCCGCAGCAGCAGCGCCAGCAGCAGGAGGTAACCGTTCAGCGTATCGGCGGTGAAGCCCTTGCCGTTGCGCAGGTGCCAGATCGCCCACAGGGGCGCCGCCAGCAGAGCCTCGAACACCAGCAACACCCACTGCAACGCCCCGACGGTCCAGATGATGAACGGCACCAGGGGAAGATAAATCGCCGCCATCAGGGCGAAGGCGAGAAGGGTGAGGGCGATCATGCCGACGATCAGCCCGCCCAGCGACAGCGCCCCGCCGGTTTTTCCATCCCATTGGCCCAGTACGTCGGTTATACCGCCGACGAGGGTCGCCAGCTTGCCGGCGGGCATGATCTGTACGAGGGCGGTGGCGCCGACCAGCGTCAGCACGGCCGCCAGCAGGGCGTGCCCCAGGCTGGCCAGGGCGAAAAGCGGATGCACCGTGCCGAACAGGTGGTGCTGGATCCAGTCCAGGGTCCAGCGCAGAAAGCCGCGCGAGGCGTCGTCGAGCCGGCTGTTGTTCGGATCGCCCTTGAGCAAGCCGGTATCCCGGTCGGTTTCGGCTTCGTCCAGCAGGGCGGTCAGGCGGTCGAGGGTATGACGGTACGTTTCCACGTCCTCCAGCGGCAGTTTTTCCCAGGCCCGGATGGGATAGGGCTCGGGCACGTTCAGGGCCAGCTTGTTCTGGTATTCGCTGAGGGCGGCCAACCGGTAGAACCAACTGCCCGCCGAGAGCCAACCCTCGTCCTTGGCCGCCGCTGCAAACTCGGCGAAAGCTCGCTGTCCGGCCAAATCGACCGCGGTCAGGATCTCCGCCTGCAGATTCTGCACGTAGTGTTCGGCGGCGGCATCGATCAGGCTCAGACACTGCCGGTGGGTCAGACGGCCGGTCGGATCGGTCACGCACTCGGTCAGGGCACCCTGGCCCTGGACGATGCGCTCGGCCAGGGGCTTGAGTTCCTCGCGCAGCCGCAGCGCCGTCCGTTCGTGCGCCGCCATCAGCGTGGTGGCGAGGGTTGCGCGCACGTCGTCGGCGAATCCGAACAACCGCGCTACCCAGTGCAGGAAGCCGTCCAGCGCGTCGAGACCGGTGGCGCCCTGCGCGGGTTCGATGCCCTGATGCGGTTCGCGAATGACGAAGCCGCCGCAGGCCGCCTCGCCCATACCGGTCACCGACCAGCGTCCGCCCCGTTCCTGGTAATGGCCCAGTTCGCCGGCGCGACTGACATAACGGACCTCGTAGCGCGCGGTTCCCCGCGCCGGCAAAGTCTTCACCACCTGCTCGCAGACGTTGGAGGCCAGCATCGCCACGGCCAGTTGCCGCGCCTGGGGTGGGGGCGGCGGTGCGAAAATCGTGGTTTTGGCGAACTGATCGACCGCCGTCGACCAGACGGCGTCGGCCAGGCCGACCCCACTCAGCGTGACCCACAACACGATGACCTGGATGAAACTGTAACCGTTGACCAGCGGGATCAGCATCGAGGCGGAGAGGACGATCCGGATCGGGGTCCAGGTGGTGGAACGGTCCTGGCCGAGGGCCTCGCCCTCGTGGGCGGTGTCGAGCAGCGCCGCAACCAGCTTGACGAACACGACGACCCCCAGCAGGAACAGCAGGAACCCGTTGAACAGCGAAAACATCTCACCGAACGGCCCACGGTCGCTGGCGCTCAGGCCGCCGGCCAAGCGAATCCGGCCGATCACTGACCCCAGGATACCTTGCAACAACTGGAGGCTGATATCGCCGCCGGCAGGTTCGAGGTTCCGGGTCGGGTCGAAGGCATAAGCCGGTTCGGATGAAGGCGGGGCTGCCTGGGCATGGGCAGGGGAAAGCGGCGCCAACAGCGCGACCGTGAACAAGACCACTGGCAACAGCGCCAGGCGAAAAGCGGATTCAACGGTCGGCCGGTTCATGGGGAGTGCTCCGTGGCGAAGAGACAGCGGCTGGCCAGGCGGTCGGCCACCACTGAAGAGGATGGGTCAGGAAGACGCGCGGTTGCCCGGCGCGCTGGTGGCGCATCAACCAGCAGCGGTAAGCGGGATGCAGCGCCAAGCCCAGCAGGGTTGCGGTGGAACCGAGACTGGCCAGGGCGCCGCCGAAATCACCGAGCAGTAACCGGTGTAGCAGTACGGCCGCGCTGACGCCGCCCCCGCCCAGCAGCGCCCGCGCCATCCACACCTGCCGCCGGTAATCCTCCATCGGTCCGATGATGATGCCGTCACGACGCTCGCCGACCTCGACCACCCGAGCGGTGGAAGAGGGATTCGATGAAGTCCCGGTGGCCGCGGCGATCAATCCCTCGATCCGGGATCGCGAGCGATGGATCGTACCGGCGACACCACCGAACAGATCCTGGCGGTAGCGGCGCAGACGTCGTTTCAGGAAATCGCGCAAGCGGAAAGCTCCAAGGGGGATAGCCTTTTTAATATTTGTTTATTATTCTATTAAAAGCAATATATATGAGTGGGAGGCGCTGGTGCATCGCGAACGTAGCCCCATCCGGCTTGATGGTATCCGCGAAGGCCTCGCCGTGCTGGTAGCGGCGGTGGGGTTCGCGATGGCGCCGGTGGCGCGGGCGGACTGTGATGGTTGCGTGGTTGCCGCCATTCAGGAACTGAAAGGCGAAATGGTCCGGCAGTTCGCCGAGTTGAAAAGCCACCTGTCCGCCGAAATCAAAACGCTCCGGCAGTCGGGCGCCCAGGTCGAAAAGGACTCGCTGCGGGCGCAGCAGGACATCGGCTTCATGTTGCCGACTGGCGGCTGTGAATCCGCCACCGCGGCGGCGGCGGCAGGTCCGGCACGCGACCGGGTCGGCGTGCGGGGTTGCAGCCGGGCGAGCGTGCGGCCGAACGCCCCCTTTCTGGCCGAAACCCTGTTGTCGGGTTCCGGGGTCGGGTCGGCGCCCGACTCGACTCGACCCAACAGCTACCTGCCCGAGGTGTTGAGTTTCAATCCGGATCGGGTGCTGGACGCCCGGCGGTTCATCGATAACCTGGTCGATCCGTATCCGCTGGACGATTTGCCCAAGGACCTGCAAGGCACGCCGCAG
>JAGTSD010000066.1 GCA_018262135.1 Pseudomonadota bacterium
ATGAGCAGTACGTTGTTCCAGGTCGCGCCCCTGGACAATCGCCACGACCGCACCGGTTTCCACAGTGGTTCCGAGCTGCTGGACCGTTATTTCCGGGATCACGTCATGCAGGATATACGTCGGCGAGTGACGGCGTGCTTCGTGGCGCTGACGGACGAACAACGGATCGCGGGTTTCTATACGCTGGCTTCGGCCAGCGTGCTGCTCTCCGACCTGCCGGCGAGTCTCAGCAGGAAACTCCCGCGCTACCCCTCCGTACCCACCATCCGTCTGGGGCGGTTGGCCGTTGATCAACACTTCAAGGGCCAGGGTTTGGGGGGCGCCTTGTCGGCCGATGCCTTGGAGCGCGCCCTGCGCTCCGAAATCGCCGCCTATGCCCTGGTGGTTCACGCCAAGGATGAATCCGCCGCGGCGTTCTACCAACATCATGGCTTTATCCGCCTGCCCGACCAGGGGCTGAAGCTGTTCCTGCCGCTGGCGACAGCGCGCGACGTGGCGCAACGCATCTAATGGAAAGACTTTTGGTTTCAAACCCCCCCTAACGATCAAACCACCATGTCCTATCACGTCACTATCCAACCCAGCGGTCACGAATTCCAGGTCACGGAAAACGAATCCGTTTTGGACGCCGCCCTGCGCGAGAAGGGCAGCGTATTGCCCTATGGTTGTCGCAATGGAACCTGCGGCTCCTGCATGGGCGCGATTTTGTCCGGTGAGGTCGTCTATCCCAATGGCCGACCGCCGGGTCTGAGCGAGCGCGACCAAGCCGAGGGCAAGGCGCTGTTGTGCCAGGCCCAGCCGCGTTCCGATCTCGTGATCGAGGCGCGCGAGGTCAAAACCGGCGATATCGTGGTCAAGACCCTGCCGTGCCGGGTGGAGCGGCGCGAGTTGCTGGCTCCGGACGTGATGCAGCTCTATCTCAAGCTGCCGAACACCGAGCGCCTGCAATTCCTGGCCGGCCAATATATAGACATCCTGCTGGCCGATGGCCGGCGGCGCGGCTTCTCGCTGGCCAATCCGCCCCATGCCGACGATCTCCTGGAATTGCACGTGCGCCATGTGCCGGGGGGCTTCTTCACCGGTTACGTATTCGACAAGATGAAGGACAAGGCGCTGCTGCGCTTTCAGGGGCCGCTGGGAAGTTTCTTTCTGCGCGAGGACTCTCAGCGTCCCATCATTCTGATCGGCGGCGGTACTGGCTTCGCGCCGCTGAAGGGGATAGTGGAACACGCCTTCCACATCGGGCTGGACCGGTCGTTGCACTTGTATTGGGGCGCGCGGGCCAGGGTGGATTTGTATCTGGACGCCCTGCCGCGCCAGTGGGAGGTGGAACATCCGAATTTTCGCTACACCCCGGTGCTGTCGGAACCACGTCCGGAAGATGCCTGGGAAGGCCGCGCGGGCTGGGTCCATGAAGCGGTCGCCGCCGATTATCCCGACCTGAGTGGTTACGATGTCTACCTGAGCGGCCCGCCGCCGATGATCGAGGCCGCCAGGACCGCATTTTTCGCTCAGGGCCTGCCCGCAGAGCAACTGTTTTACGATTCCTTCGAGTTTTCGGCGCGTTGAGTATCCCAGGCGAATAGCCAGCGCCCCGCCATTGGCGGTATTGTTACCCTCTCTTTCGCAATCGCCCCGCGCGGGCGATTCTTTCTTTGCAAGGTATGGTTGTTCATGTCAGACCCCATCGCTCAATTTGAAGAACTGGCGCTTTCGCCCCCGCTGCTGCAAACCCTGAAGGAAGTCGGCTACGAAGCGCCCTCGCCGATACAGGCCGCCTGCATTCCCCATCTCCTCGCCGGCCATGATCTGATCGGCCAGGCGCAGACCGGCACCGGCAAGACCGCTGCGTTCGCCCTGCCGTTGCTGGAGCGGCTGGATTTGGCCGACCGCCAGCCACAGGTCCTGGTGCTGACCCCCACCCGCGAACTGGCCATCCAGGTGGCCGAGGCGTTCCAGAGCTACGCTCGCCATCTGCCCGGCTTTCACGTCCTGCCCATTTACGGCGGCCAGAGCATGACCCTCCAGCTTCGCCATCTGCGGCGCGGGGTGCATGTAGTGGTTGGCACGCCGGGCCGGGTCATGGATCACCTGCGCCGGGAAACCCTGACGCTGGACGGTCTGCGCAGCGTGGTGCTGGACGAAGCCGATGAGATGCTGCGGATGGGCTTCATCGAGGACGTGGACTGGATTCTCGAACAGACCCCGGCGGAGAAGCAGGTGGCTCTGTTCTCCGCCACTATGCCCGAACCGATCCGCCGGGTGGCCCACCGCCACCTGCGCGATCCCCGGGAAGTGAAGATTCAGACCCGCACCGCCACCGTCGCCGCCGTCCGGCAGCGCTACTGTCAGGTCGGCGTCCAGCACAAGCTCGATGCCCTGACCCGGGTGCTGGAAGTCGAGGATACCGACGCGGTCCTGATTTTCGTGCGCACCAAGATCGCCGCGACCGAACTGGCGGAGCGGCTGGAGGCGCGCGGTTATCCCAGCGCCGCCCTGCACGGCGATATGACCCAGGCACTGCGCGAGAAGACCATCGAGCAATTGCGCAACGGCGGCCTCGACCTCATGGTGGCGACCGACGTGGCAGCGCGGGGGCTTGACGTGTTGCGGATCAGCCACGTCATCAATTACGACATTCCCTACGATACCGAGGCCTATATCCACCGCATCGGCCGCACCGGCCGGGCCGGACGGGGAGGCGAGGCGATTTTGTTCGTCGTGCCGCGCGAGATGCGGATGCTGCGCGTGATCGAAAAAGCGACCCGCCAGCCGATCACGCCGATGCAGCCGCCGACCCAGGCCGCCATCGCTGGCCACCGCCTGAAACGGTTCAAACAGAAAATCCTCGATACCCTGGCGACCCAGGAACTGGCTTTTTTCCAGGAGGTGGTCAGCCAGATTGAAGAGGAGCAGGACATTAGCGCCGGAGACATTGCCGCTGCGCTGGCGTACCTGATGCAGCGCGACCGCCCGCTGCAACTGCCGGTGGAGGCGGAGGTGAAGCCGATTCACCCGAAACCGGTGGAGGAGGGGCGCGATCACGCCGAGCCGGATGCCCACCCCAGCCGGCGCCGGGAGCGGTCCCGCGAACCGGTTGACTTCGAGGTGATGCGCTACCGGCTGGAAGTGGGTCACCAGCACGGTGCGACGCCGCAGAACATCGTGGGCGCCATCGCTAACGAAGCCGGCATCGAAAGCCGCTACATCGGCCGTATCGAGATTCACGACGACTACAGCACCGTGGATCTGCCCGCCGGGATGCCGGAAGAGATCTTCCAGCACCTCAAGAAGGTGCGGGTGCGGCAGTGTCCGTTGAACATCAGCCGCCTTGGCCAGTCCGAGCCGGAACGCGCCAGGAAACGCCCGGTTTCGGGTAAGGCGAGCGCGGGCGAGAAAATGCCCAGGAGCGTCAGAACCGGTCCTACCGGCCGGGAGACCAGACCAGCCAGCCGGCGCCAGCGAGAAATTGAGTCGTAATTCAGCAGCAACCCGATGAGGAGTCGCTTCGATCATGTTGACGGTTTATGGTTGTGCGAACACCCGGTCGAGCCGGGTGCTGTGGGCGCTGGAGGAAGCCGGCACGGAATATCAGTACGTCGCGGTTGACCTGCGAGCTGGTGCCGGCTGGAAACCGGAGTATCTGGTGCTCAACCCCGGCGGCAAGGTGCCGACCCTGGTGGATGGTGAAACGGTCCTGACCGAGTCGGCGGCGATTTGCACCTACATCGGCGACCGCTTCCCCGCCTCCCGGCTGACGCCGCCAGTCGGTTCGCCGGAGCGCGCCCGCTACGATCAGTGGTGCTATTTTGTGCTGAGCGAGCTGGAACAGCCTCTGTGGACCCTGGCCAAGCACCTCTTCGCCCTGCCCGAGCGCCGGCGGGTTCCGGCGGTGCTCGATACTGCGCGCTGGGAATTCGCAGTGGCGGCAAAGGTGCTGGCGGCGGGCTTGGGCCGGCGGGAATTCATCTTGGGCGACCACTTTACCGCCGCCGATATCCTGATCGCTCATACCCTGGCATGGGCGCTGGGTTTTGAACTGCCGCTGGAGCAGGATCATTTGAAGACGTATGCCGAACGATTGCTGGCCCGTCCCGCATGGGCGCGGGTCCAGGAACGGGAACAGGCTGAGAGCGGGAAGCCCTGAAGGCGGAGCCACTGCAGAACCTCGTCGAATGCGCCTGCGTTCAGGCTGAATTCAGGGTGTTGCCTCTTGAATGTTCAGCCACTTCACGACTGCATCAGAGGAATTCATACATGACGAGGATCATTCATGTTTTCGCTATTCTGATGGCCGCGCTGCTGCTGGTTCCGGGAGGCGCTCTCGCGCAGGACGATTTCCCGGGATTCGAGCCGGAATACTCCCGAGATGGGCCGCGCGGCCTCATTCAAGTCACCAATGACTGGCGAGACACGGTCAGCGTGACCATGTGGACACACCGGAGGGAGCGGATCGGCGACTCCTGGGAGATCGAGGCGGGAGAATCAGCCTTTCTGGCCGTGGACGAGGACCGGATCAAGGTCCGGCCAAGTTACAAAATCAAGGTTGGCTCCGACTGGGGATGGGTAAATCTCGGAGATGTGGCTCGGTTTCGCCGGGGGGTGTGGTACGTCAACGTGCGCGATATTTGGCGCGCCACGTACCGGCGCGGTGGTAGGGACGATAGACCGGATTGGGAAGATGATGATGTCCCGGATTGGAGAAGATGACGGCGTAAGTCGCGCCTAAACTTTAGAAGTAAGGAGACCGAACATGATGCGGAAAAGCCTGCGTTTTATTTTTTTCGGCCTGAGCAGCGCACTAATGCTGGGGGGGTGCACCACCCTGCCTGGAGAGGATGGCTACTACTACGGTAGCGGTTTGGGTGGTGGGTATGGGGGGTATGGGGGGTATGGGGGGTATGGGGGGTATGGGCAGGATGACCCTGGCTGGAGGGAAGATCCCTATCAGCGCGATGGCTATTACCGTGAAAGTTATCGCTATCGGGACGACCGCCGCCAGCGTGACGAGGGCCGCCGCTATCGGGACGACCGCCGCCAGTGGGACGAGGGCCGCCGCCAGCGGGACGACCGCCGCCAGTGGGGCGAGGACCGTCGCCAACGGGACGAGGACCGTCGCCGGGAAGAACCACGCTATCGAAACAAGGATGATCAAGGGCGGAGGGGCGATTGGCCAGGGCGCGCCCCTCAGCTGATCCAGCCGATTGCCCCAGTCCAGCCGGATCAGCCGATGCAGCGCATTCAGCCGCAGCCGATGCAACGCATTCAGCCGCAGCCGCAGCCGCAGCCGATGCAACGCATCCAGCCGATCCAACCGCAGCCCGATCAGCCGGTGCAGTCGGTGCGGCCGATGCAGCCAGCCAACCCCGCTCAGAAACAGGAACACGACAACCCTGGCGTGGTGCGGAAACGGCTCGCGCCATTCGATGAGTCGTTGCTAAAGGATGAGATGAACCCGTGACCGGTGAAGCCGGGATGAGGGTGCTTTATTGAAACTGCTGGCCCTGGATACCGCTACCGAAGCCTGCTCGGCCGCCGTGTGGATGGATGGTGCGGTGCTGGAGCGCTACGAATGGGCGCCGCGCCGCCACGCGACCCTGATCCTGCCGATGATCGAGTCAGTATTGGCCGAGGCTGGATCGAGCGTGATGCAACTGGATGCCATTGCGGTTGGCCGGGGACCGGGCGCTTTTACCGGCTTGCGGATCGCGGTGGGCATCGCCCAGGGCATTGCCTTCGCGGCCGATCTGCCGGTCGTGCCGGTGTCGACCCTGGCGGCCCTGGCGCTGGGCGCAGGGCGGGCAACCAGCCAGGCGCGCATCGCGCCGGCGCTGGACGCCCGGATGGGTGAAGTTTACTGGGGCATCTATGCGGTCGGCGGTGAGGATGCCGAACCGCTGGACGAGGAGCGGTGCTGTGCGCCGGGGGCTGTGACCGCTCCACCAGGGGCGTGGTTCGGCGCGGGCAGTGGCTGGGCGGCTCACGCCGAGGCACTGATGCAGCGTCTGACGGTTAGTGGCTGGCAGGGTGATTGCTACCCGCGCGCCAGCGATGTCGCCCGGCTGGCGGCCGCGCCATCCCGGCGCGGTGAATGGGTGGCGGCGGAACAGGCGTTGCCGGTCTATCTGCGCGATCGGGTAACAGGGTAGGGGGTCGAGCATCCTCCGCGTCTCCGCGTCCCTGCGCGAGCTAACGGGTCAGAGTGATTGCAAAGGCGTTTGGCATCAAAGCGGCGTTCGCGGTAAGCTGTTGCGACAACAACCAAAACAGCGAAAATACCGCCACCTGGAGGATATCCCATGAACGCCACGATCACCGCCGACCCGGTTCACAGCAAGGCGTTGCCGGAACTGGCGGCCAAGCTGCTGACCGCCCGTCAGGAAAGTCTGGTGCTGTATCAAAAACTCGCCGCTCTCAAGCCGCGTGCCCGGATTGAGCCGGTCCAGCAGCATCTGCTGCAACGGTTCCGGCAAGCACTGGTGGATTATCTGGCGCTGGGGCCGTTCGAGGTCTATCAGGCCTTGGAAGAGCAGCCGGCAGATTCACCCTACCGCCAGGCTCGCGATCTGGCCCGGCGCTTCTACGCCCGCATTGCCCGCACCACGCAGGCGGCGCTGGCGTTCCACGACCGCTACGACAGCGACCTGTCCACTCCCACTCTGGCCGAACTGGGCGAGGAGCTGTCGCGTCTGGGCGAACATCTGGCGGTACGCATCGAGCTGGAGGACCGGATTCTGGCCGCCGTCCGCAAGGGCAGTCGGACTTCCGTCGCGGCCTGATGGTTCCGGGAGCGCGGACTTCCGGGTTCAGGGGTGGGCGCTGTTCTACGCCCGAACCGGTCCTGGGAAAGACCCTTTTACTTCCCCACTCGCAGCAGGCCACTCAAGCCATGCTGATCGAGAAAGGTGTTGGTGCGGTCGCGGATGGCGGCGGCGCTGTCGAATTCCGCTACTTCGGCCAATAGCGCCTGGGCTTCGTCGTAGCGGACGCTGCGGATCAGCCACTTGATCTTGAGCAGGCTGCCCAGGTTCATGCTCAGGCTGTCCACCCCCATCGCCATCAGCAGGAGGGCGCCCGCTGGATCGCCGGCCATCTCGCCGCAGGCGCTGACGGGCCGACCGGCTGCCCGCACCTGCTCGACCACGTGGCGGGTGGCCGCCAGCACCACCGGATGCAGAGAATCGTACAGCTTGGCTACCCGGTCGTTGTTGCGATCTACCGCCAACAGATATTGCGTCAGATCGTTGCTACCGATCGAAGCAAAATCCACCATGCGGATCAGCTTGTCAATCTGGTAGACCGCCGACGGGACCTCAACCATGATCCCCACCCGCGGCGTCCTGACCGTCACCCCATCCTCCATCAGTTCCGCTTGGGCCTCGCGCAACAATTCCAAGGCCTCTCTCAGTTCGCTGACGCTGCCGATCATCGGCAACAGGATCGAAAGATTCGGGTACTCGGTTCCGGCCCGCAGCATCGCCCGCAACTGGGTCTTGAACAGATCGGGCTGATCCAGACTGATACGGATGCCACGCCAGCCTAGAAACGGGTTCTGCTCCTCGATCGGGAAATACGGCAACGGCTTGTCGCCGCCGATGTCCAGGGTGCGCAGTACGACCGGATGCGGCTCCATCATCCGCAGCACCCGGGTGTACAGCGTGGTCTGCTCTTCTTCGCCGGGAAAGCGGTCGCGCAGAAAGAAATGCAGCTCCGACCGATACAGCCCCACGCCTTGCACGCCGCTGTCGCGGGCGGCAGCGATATCGGCGAATAGCCCGGAATTGGCGTGCAGTTCCACCCGATGACCGTCGGGGGTTTCCGCCGGCAGGTCGCGCAGGTGCTGTAAATCACGCGACAGATTGGCCTCGTCGGTGATCAGCTTCAGGTATTCCTGGCGCAGCGTCGGGCTGGGCTGGATGCACACCCGGACGGTATAACCATCCACCACCACCTCGCGCCCGTTCAACCGGCCTGGCGGCAGATTGCTGACGCCGAACACCGCCGGTATCCCCAGGCCGCGGGCCAGCAGGGCGACGTGCGAGGCCCCGGTGCCGCGCACCGACACCAGTCCCTTGAGCTTCTCCAGCGGTACGTCCAACAACTGGGAAACGCTGATCTCGTCGCCCATCAGAATGGTGTGGTCGGGATAATGGCGGTTGACCGCCTGTGCTTCCTGCAAGCGGTTGAGCAGACGCTGGCCGAGATCGAGGATGTCGGCTGCGCGCTCGCGCAGGTAGGGGTCATCCATCTC
>JAGTSD010000067.1 GCA_018262135.1 Pseudomonadota bacterium
GCTCCTTCGGGTTTCGGGATAGCGAACCGCGCCGCCACGTTCGGAACGGCGTTGGAATCGCGGGATATTTTAAGCATAGCAGGAACGGGGCCGGTCTTCCGGCCTGCATCGCCACCGGCGCTGAGGCCCAAGCCAAATAATGCTCAACCGGCGTTGCGCCGGACCCCACCACGCTTGAGATGGATCAGCAGCAGGGAGACAGCGGCGGGGGTCACGCCCGGCAGGCGGCCCGCCTGGCCCAGGGTGTGGGGGCGATGCCGGCTCAGCTTCTCCCGAACTTCCCGCGACAAGCCGCGCACTTCGGCGTAATCGAGATCCGGCGGCAGGGTCATTTGTTCGTGGCGGCGCTGGCGTTCGATGTCCTCGCGCTGGCGCTCGATGTAGCCGGCGTACTTGGCCTGGATTTCCACCTGCTCAGCGACCTGGGGATCGAGTTCGCCGGGACCGACGCCGGGCAGGCTCATCAGGCCAGCGTAAGTCACCTCGGGCCGGCGCAGCAGTTCGGCGGCCCGACTTTCCCGCGCCAGCGGGCCTTGCAGGACCCGTTGCGCATCCGCTTCGCTGATCTGGGCCGTGCGCACCCAGACCTCGCGCAGCCGCTGGCTTTCCCGTTCAATCGCCTCGCGCTTGGTCTCGAACGCCGCCCAGCGGGTATCGTCCACCACGCCCAGCCGGCGACCGATTTCAGTCAACCGCAGGTCGGCGTTGTCCTCGCGCAGCAGCAGCCGATGTTCGGCCCGGCTGGTGAACATCCGGTAGGGTTCACTGGTTCCCCGGCTGATCAGATCGTCAATCAGCACACCGAGATAGGCTTCATCGCGGCCCGGCCACCACGGTTCCTCGCCCCGGACGAACCGCCCGGCGTTGAGACCGGCCAGCAGACCCTGCGCCGCCGCTTCCTCGTAGCCGGTGGTGCCGTTGATCTGGCCGGCGAAGAACAGACCTTGAATCGGCCGGGTTTGCAGCGAGTAGTCCAGATCGCGCGGATCGAAGAAATCGTACTCGATGGCGTAGCCGGGCCGGGTGATGTGCGCGTTTTCCAAGCCCGCAATCGAGCGTACCAGCGCGTACTGGATGTCGAACGGCAGGCTGGTGGAGATGCCGTTGGGATAGAACTCATGAGTTTGCAATCCTTCGGGTTCCAGAAAGATTTGATGCGAGTTCTTGTCGGCGAAGCGATGAATCTTGTCCTCGATGGACGGACAATAGCGCGGCCCGACCCCCTGAATGACCCCGGCGAACAGCGGCGAACGGTCCAGACCGCCGCGAATGAGATCGTGGGTGCGTTCGTTGGTATGAGTGATCCAGCACGACACCTGGGGGGGGTGTTCCGCCGCCGAACCCAGGTAGGAAAACGCCGGGCAGGGTTCGTCGCCCGGCTGTTCGGTCAGTTGCGCGAAGTTGATGCTCCGCCCATCGAGGCGCGGCGGCGTGCCGGTTTTCAGCCGCCCGACCCGCAACGGCAGTTCCCGCAACCGCGCGGCCAGGGCGTTGGCGGGCGGATCGCCGGCCCGACCGCCTTCATAGTTGACCATTCCGACGTGCATCCGCCCGGCGAGGAAGGTGCCGGCGGTCAGCACCACCGCGCCGGCGGAAAACTGGATACCGCTTTGGGTCACCACCCCCGTCACCCGGTCGCCCTTAACCTGCAAATCGTCGGCGGCCTGCTGGAACACCTGCAAGTGAGGCTGATTTTCGATTAGCGACCGCATCGCCGCCTTGTACAGCGCCCGGTCGGCCTGACAGCGGGTAGCGCGCACCGCCGGCCCCTTGCGGCTGTTGAGAATGCGGAACTGGATGCCAGCCCGGTCAGCGGCCCGCGCCATGACCCCGCCGAGCGCATCCACCTCTTTGACCAGATGGCCCTTGCCGATGCCGCCGATGGCCGGGTTGCAACTCATCGCGCCGACAGTCTCGATGGTGTGGGTCAGCAGCAGGGTGCGCAGTCCCATCCGGGCCGAGGCCATACAGGCTTCCGTGCCGGCATGGCCGCCGCCGATCACGATGACATCGAAGGGTTCAGGATAGCGCATGGTAGCCGGCGACCTCCGATTGACCTAACTGAATGACGGTTATCCAGCCCCAACCCCCCTCTCCGCGCCGCACGCTCAGTCCAACCCGATGGCGATGCCGATCAACCGCCGGATTTCCGCAAGCTGTTCGTCGGTAATGCGTGAAGAGGTTGGCGTGATTCGATGCTTCGAGGTGGTGGTGACATGGTGTGCCAGCGCGTAACAAGGCTTGGTGCAGCCATTCTCCGCCGTCGGCGGTATCTGAACCGACAGATCTGCAATCGCAAGGTGCGGATCCTCGGCCAGGGGCGCCAGAATCAGATTGGGATAGGCGTCGTCGAATAAGCCCCGGTCTTCAACGACAACAGCCGGACGCTTCTTGTTCGGCTCCTTGGGCAGGCCATCACGCCAGTCCACCAGGACAATCTGCCCTGGCGCATAATTCATGGCCCGTTCCCCTCGGCGGTCGGGGTCCCCCAGTCCGCATAGAAGGCCAGCCCCTCCGGCGAGGCGGCGATGTACGCTCCCACGCTGCGGCTTTGCGCGCGAATGCGCTCGCGCCGGATGCGTTTGGCTTCGTCCACCGCCAGTTCGCGCAGATAGGTTGACAGACCGATACCCCGCGCCTTGGCGGCTTCTTCAAGCGTTACCTGGATATCTTCGTCCAGCCGTACAGAAACAGGATGACCCATGATGGACTCCCATCGTGATGGTCCTGGATTATCATACTAAATTGAAATACATCATAGTAATACTAAAAGGTAATCAAGCGGCTCGATGGCTCAGCCTCACTCCGGCATCGGCAGTTGCACGGCGTAGTTGGACACGGGAAGCGCCACAGTGATCACGCCCTGCTTAAACAGAAAATTGGCGAAGCGCTTGTAGCGGCCTTCGTCCAGCGCTGCTGGCCGGCGGGCCAGGCGCGGCAGGGTGTCGCGCCAGGCGCGACGGTTCAACTCGTCGTCCAAATCCTTGTGCTTGGCGATGAAGGCTTTCCAGGCTTCGTCGGGATGGTTGACGAGGTACAGCGTCGCCTGTTCCAGCGCGGTCAAAAACCGTCCCAGCCGGGGATCGTCGAGCTTGTCGCGGTTCGCCACCAGCACCAGTTCCTCGTAGGGCGGAATCCCCTCTTCCTCCGGGTAGAACGCCAAGCCCGGCTGCTTGGCCAGATCCATTTGGTTCAACTCGAAATTGCGAAAGGCGCCGATCACCGCGTCCACCTGTTTCGACAGCAGGGATGGAGACAGCGCGAAATTGACGTTGACGAGGGTCACGTCTTCGGCTTTCAGACCGACTTTGGCCAACATCGCCTTGAGCAGGGCTTCCTCGAACCCGCCGACCGAATAACCGATCTTGCGACCCTTGAGGTCCGTCAGGGTCTTCACCGGCCCATTCTTCAGCACCACGAGCGAATTCAGCGGCGTCGCGACCAGAGTGCCAATGCGCTTGACCGGCAGACCGTTGGTAACTTGAATAATCAACTGCGGCTGATAGGTGACGGCCACATCCACCTTGCCGGCGGCGGCCAGCTTGGGCGGATCGTTGGGATCGGCGGGGGTTTGCAGCTCGACCTCCAGGCCCTGGGCGGCGAACAGGCCCATTTCCTGGGCCACGACCAGCGCCGCATGATCGGGATTCACGAACCAGTCGAGCATGACGACCAGTTTTTTGGTCTCGGCGGACTTGTCCTCAGCCCAGGTACTCGGCGCCAGCAAGGCCAGGCTCAACAACAGCAGAACAGCGCGCAATACGTTCAACATGGTTTCGATTCCATTAATCCGTTTCGGAGGTTTCAGGGGTAGCGGGATGCCAAGGCAACCAGCGCTTCAGACTGGCGTCCACGATAAAGTACAGGCCAACCGCCAGCGCTGCCAGCACCAGCAGCGCCGCGAACATCAAATCCACCTGCATCCGACTGTTGGCATGCAGCATCAGGTAGCCAAGGCCGGCGCTGGAGCCGACCCATTCGCCCAACACCGCCCCGATGGGCGCGATGGCCGCTGCCACCCGCAGGCCAGAACCCAGCGCGGGTAGCGCGGCAGGAATGGCGATGTGCCGCAGCACCGCCCAGCGCCGAGGCTCGGGGAGCATCACCCGCGCCAGATCCAGCCAGCCGCGCGGGGTGTGGCGCAAGCCGTCGTAGAAATTAGCGGTCACCGGAAAATAGATGATCAACAACGCCATGGCGATCTTGGACCCCAGACCGTAGCCCAGCCACAGCACCAGCAAGGGAGCGATGGCGAACACCGGGATGGCCTGGGAAGCGATCAGCACCGGCAGCAGCCAGCGCCGCGCCCGCCGCGAATAGCTCAGGGCCAGCGCGCTGCTGCACCCCAGCAGCGTGCCCAGCACCATGCCCATCAGGATTTCCAGGGCGGTGACGCCGGCGTGGCCGAGGAGCATACCGGCATTCCGCCACAGGCTGGCCGCCACGGCCAGCGGATCGGGCAAAATGTAGGGCGGCAGTTCGCCCAGCGTCACCACGATCTGCCAGACCAGCAGCAACCCTGCCAGCGTCAGCAGAACGCGCCCCAATCCCCTCATACCGCACCCAGCAGGCGCAGGATCGCGCGGTAGGCGGCCTGCACCGCCGGGTCGCCGGGATCGCGCGGCGGAACGCCGGGTAGATCGGGAAGCGTGGACAAGGTTGCCGGTCGCCCGTTCATCACCAATACATGATCGCCCAGCCGCAAGGCCTCCAGCGGATCGTGAGTAACCAGCAACACGGTTCGCCCGGCCAACAACTCGGCGGCCAGCGCCTGCAGGCGCAGCCGGGTGAGCGCGTCCAGTCCAGAAAAGGGTTCGTCCATCAGCACCACCGGCCGGTCCTCCATCAGAGTCCGGGCCAGCGCCGCCCGCTGCCGCATCCCACCCGACAGCGTGTCGGGCCGGGCCAGCGCGCAGTCCGCCAGCCCGACCTGCGCCAGCAGATGTAACGCTCGCTCGCGATCCGGGTGTTCGCCGCGCAGCCGGCTGCCCAGGGTCACGTTGTCCAGCACGTTCAGCCAGGGCAACAGCAAATCCTGCTGCGCCATGTAAGCGACCCGGCCGGTCAATGGCAACCCGTCGTCGCCGCGCAACTCGCCACTGATACCGATGGCGGTTAGCCCCGCCAGCAGGCGCAGCAGGCTGGTCTTGCCGATGCCGCTGGGTCCCAGCAGGCAGGTGAAGCACCCGCCGGCCAGCGCCAGATCCAGGCCGTCGAACAGAATCAGACCGCCGTAAACCAGCCGCGCGGCGCGCAGGCTGACCGCCAGCGGCGCGGGAGTCATGGGAAAAGGGATCACGGAAAACGGTGGGGACATGGCGAAAGTTAGGGTGGCGCCGCCGGAGCCAGCAGGCTGAGTGGCCCGACGGAGCGGGTGATTGTAACGACTCGTGTGGGCCGCGCCTAGTTGAGCGATCAAGGTTCACTATCCAGCCCCCCGCTGCTTCGGTATCAACCGCGAGTGTGGCCTGGGCGAACATAACCGATCAGTCCATTGCACTCCTTACCCCGGTCTTGTATATCCTTCCCGATACAGGAGGAAGATGGCGGCAATGACGATCCATACTCTGAGGTCTCTGTGCAAACCCGCATCCGTGGCGCTGGTCGGCGCGAGCGAGCGGCCCGGCTCCATCGGCGCGGCACTGACCCGCAACCTGTTGGCTGGCGGTCTCAAGGGCGAACTGTTCCTGGTCAATCGCCGCCATTCGCAGGTGCAAAACACGCCGGCCTGCCAGCGCCTGGCCGATCTGCCGCGTGCCCCGGAACTGGCGATTATCGCCACTCCACCCGCCACGCTTCCCAACCTGCTGGCTGAACTGGGTGGGCGGGGAACCCGAATCGCCGCCATCGCCACTACCACCGGTTCCCACAACGAAGCGCGAAACTGGCGCGAGGTTGCCCGCGCGCAGGGGTTGCGGCTATTAGGGCCGGGCAGCTTTGGAGTGATCGCGCCCCGCCACGGTTTGAACGCCTCGCTGAGCCCTGTTTTTCCGCGTCCGGGTCATCTGGCGCTGATCGCGCCCGAAGGTTCGGTACTGGCGCCCATTCTGGAATGGGCCACCGCCCAGGGCATTGGCTTCTCCAGCGTCGTCGCACTGGGCAGCGAGAGCGACATCGCCGCCAGCGAGCTGCTGGACGGATTGAGCCGCGATCCCGATACCCGGGCCATCCTGCTGGTCCTGGAAACGCTCACCCCGCCCTGGCCCGCAGAGGGACTGGGCATGAGGGTGGCTGCTGCCCGCAAGTTCCTGTCGGCGGCGCGGGCGGCGGCGCGGGTCAAGCCGGTGCTGGTCGTGCGCCCTGGCCGGGGCGGCGATGCGTTCTCCCGCCAAACCGATGCCATTTACGACGCCGCCTTTCGCCGCGCCGGGATGTTGCGGGTTCACTCGCTGCGGGAACTGTTCTGGGCTGCGGAAACCCTGGCGCTCGACCTGCAGGTGACCGGCGACCGGCTGGCGATCCTCGGCAACAGCCGGGTACTGGGTCTGCTGGCCGCCGATGCACTGTTTGCCGAAGGGGGACGGCTGGCCCAGTGGAGTCCCGCGACCCAGGCGGCCCTGGCGGAACTCCTGCCACCCGGCATCGCGCCCGCCAATCCGCTCGATCTGGGCATGGACGCCGATCCCGCCCGCTTTGCCGCAGCCCTGGCCATTCTGCTACGCGAGCCGGAGCTCGATGGTGTGTTAGCGCTACATGCGCCCAGTGCGTTGAACTCGGCCACCGATACCGCCACCGCAGTGATCGAAACGATCATGCGTTCCCGCGCTGGCGCGCGCCCCGGCGTACTGGCCTGCTGGCTGGGTGGGGACAGCGCCCGCGAAGCCCGGCAACAATTCCTGGCCCAGGGCATTCCCAGCTACGATACCCCCAACGATGCGATCCGCGCCTTCATACAGCACTGGCGCCATCAGTGTCATCTGGTTGCATTGACGGAGACGCCACCGGACCGGCCGGAACTGTTCGGCGCCGATCTCGCCGCCGCGCGGCAACTCATTCAAACCGCGCTGGCTGCCGGCCGATATGAGTTGACCGAGCCGGAAAATCGCAGCCTGCTGAATGCCTACGGCATCGCGCTGGCCCCGGACGGAGCGGTTCCCGCATCTCCTCCACCCGCCGGGTCGCTGGCATTGACCCTTCGCATGGTTCAGGACCTCACCTTCGGTCCCGTGCTGCTGTTCGGACCGGGGGGGCCGGCAGCGGTGTTCGCCGACGCCCTCGCCGCCGCGTTGCCGCCGCTCAATCCGGTACTGGCGCGGGAAGCCATCATCCATACCCCGGCTGGCCGACAACTGCAAAACGCCGCGATCCATCTTGCCGGCTGGCTGGATGATTTCGCGTTGACGCTGGCCAGGGCCGCGCAACTGGTGGCCGATCTGGGCGAAGTGGCGGAACTGGAACTGGCCCTGACCTTCACCAGGGCTGACGGGATCGTGGTCACCAGCGCGCGGATCGGCGTTGCCGCGTTCGTGGAGCCGGCTCACCAGCGGCTGGCGATCCGGTCCTATCCGCGCGAACTGGAGGAAACCCTGACGCTGCCGGATGGGGCGACCTTGCTGATCCGTCCGGTGCGCCCGGAAGACGAGCCGGCCTTTATCGCTGGCTTTGCCCAACTGTCGGCACACGAAATCCGGATGCGCTTCATGCACGGGCTGAAGGAACTGACCCACGCCGACGCCGCGCGACTCACCCAGATTGACTACGACCGGGAAATGGCGCTGGGAGTCTTGCGACAGCGACCGGGACAACCGCCGGAAGGCTGTGGCGTGGCGCGGATCATCAGCGACCCGGACCAGGAACGCGCCGAGTTCGCCATCATCCTGTTGCGGGACGTCGTCGGCATGGGGCTGAGCAGCCTGCTGTTGCGCCGGCTCATCCAGTATGCCCGCGATGAGGGCATCCGCGAGTTGTTCGGGGAAATCCTGTCCGAGAATCAACCGATGCTGGCGCTGTGCCGCGCGATGGGCTTCACCCTCAAGTCCTGCCCGGAGGATCATGGGGTCATGATCGCGACGCTGGCGTTGACGTAGCGTG
>JAGTSD010000368.1 GCA_018262135.1 Pseudomonadota bacterium
ACCGGCCAAAGCTCCCGCAATGTCGGCAGGGGTAGCCCGGCCATCGCGCAGTCCTTGCAGGAGCACGTCAACGGTGGTTTCCCGCTGTGCCGGTTGGGTTGCGAGCAGCCCGCGCGCCAGCCGCTCCAGATGCGGGCGAATCTCCACCTGCGGCGACTTGCCCTGCGCCAGCAGGCTCAGGGTCACCTCGCGGTAGTAATCCTGCTTGCAACCCTGGCGGCACAGGCCAGCCTCGAACAGGTGTTGCGCCAGCGGCGGAAACTGGAAGCTCCGATCAGCGACCAGATCGGGCGTCGCGAAATAGTGAGGATCGGCCAGAAGATAGGGCCACAGACACAGGTGAGACGTTTCCTCGCCCGGGTAATAAGGGAAAGATCCTGACAACTGCGCGAACAGCGCCTCGGTCAGGGGCCGGGGCGCGAACAGCAGTTCCGCCAGCAAGGCGGCGTTCTGCTGGGGCGCGCGCGGGACCTCGTTCGACCAGCCGCGCCTCGCGGACAGCCGCTCCAGCAACCAGGGCGCGCGCCCGGCGATGCTGGCATCGTTCAAACCAAACCGACAGCGCAGCGCAGCGTTGAACAGTCGGAAAGCGATGTTTTCGACGGCGTTGGGATCGTGCCGGAAGATTTTGATGCGGAAGGTCTCCAGCAGGCCGCTCAAACCACCGCTCGCGGACTCACCCGATAGCACGTGAATCACGGGTTCGGTCGGCGGATTCTGCTCGCAACGGCGCAGCCAGCGGTCGAGCGCGGGTTCCGCTTCGGCATCGGGAGCCAAGGCCAGGGTCAGGGCATCGGCGAACAGCGTATCAAGCCTGGCGATGGCAGGGGCGAGCCGATCCCAGGCCGCGGCCCGTTGTTCTGGCAAAGCTGGAAGACGATAAAGCGCCGCGCCCAGGTCCTCGGCATCCAGCAAATGCGGCGGGAAAGCGGTGAAGCGATCAGCAAACACCGTTGGGGTCAACCAGCCGACTCCGTGGGTCGGCGTGGACAACAGGGTGTCGTGACCGGCAGCGAGCAACGCCGACACTTGCTTCAGCCGTCGCCGCAGGGCTGGCTTGAACTGGCTGTCGAGCAACTGCCCGCCCAGGCTATCCTTGGGAAAATCCGGCAGCGTCTCGCCGAGCCAGGCCCACGTCAGAAATAGCGCCGACAGTTCCGCACCCCGCCCCCACCACCCGGACCCATCCAGCGACCCGTGCAGCCACCTTTCCAGCTTGTCCAGCACCGGCGCGAGGATCGCGCCGAC
Organism: Pseudomonadota bacterium; assembly: GCA_018262135.1. Classification (GTDB taxonomy): domain Bacteria; phylum Pseudomonadota; class Gammaproteobacteria; order Competibacterales; family Competibacteraceae; genus Contendibacter. The sequence goes on from JAGTSD010000368.1 coordinate 1,249, forward strand.
CCGTCCAGCATGGACCGACTGGGGGAAGCGCAAAATACTTGCGAAGATGCGCTCGTAGTCGGCCTGGGTGAACACCCGGCGCTGCGTGCGGGCGATGTCCAGCGCCAGGGTTTCCGCCGTCTCGTGCAACGCAAAGTCGGGAGGAGACCAGGCGGACGAATGATCGGGAACGGTAGCCGCCAACTCGCTACATTGACCGGTCGCCAGATAACCTTCCAGAAACGCCAGCCGGCGCTGCAACAATGAATCGGCAGCATCGGCTTCCGCCCGCCGCCGAATCACGGCTACCTGCGCCAACAGTTCGGAACGGGGATCGAGGTCTGCTTCCCCGCCGAGATCCGTGGGCGCGGCGGGCCGTTCAGCCAGCAGGTGGACGATGGGCGCAAGTTCGGCGGGGGGCAGTGTCCCCGCTACGCTCTGCAATTGCGTCAGCGTCGTCTCGTCAAACTGTTGCGGCTGGAACGTTCCCAGCCAGCGCAGCAGATCGGTTCGCAGCGCGGCGTGCGGGCTGCCCAGGCCATTCACGACTGCATTCAGGGCGGATGCAGCCCGTTCAGGATGGGATTTGACCTGTTTCTTGAGCAGGCGCAGGGCCGCCTTGGCGAGCACTTGCACCGGGTTTTGCAACCCGTAACCCAGCGCCCCGACCCGTTCGTCTGTCCGCTCGGCATCTTCCAGAAAGTGCTGCTCCACGATGGCGAACGCCAGCTTGCTGGCCGCCGGCGCGGGAGCATTGAGCAGGGTGATGAATTCCCCGGCACGATCCCGGATTTCGGCATCAGTGAGCGCCAGTTGCTCGAACCACTCGATCCAGCATTTGGCGATGCTGGGCCGCAGGGGGCCTTGCAGCTTGCGCAAGGTCAAGGCGATCAGATCGGCGCGCGGCAGGCTGCCGTCGCTCATCCGCCGCAGCAGCGCCTCGACGATCTTCGGGTCCATCAGCGGTTCGAATACGCTTTCCTGCTCGGATGGCTCGTATTCCAACCCCGCCAGGATCATGGCTGCGTCGAAGCCGTGCAGCGAGCGGGTGAAAAAACCATCGCGGCGCATTGCCGCGCCCAGCCAGGGAGCCAGGGTATCCGCCCATTCGGGATGCTGCTGGCGCGCTTCGCTCATCAGCCGCGCCACGCCCTGATCCCCGCCGGCAAAACGCGCCCAGCGGTGCAGATTCTCGAACATCCGCGCCAACACTTCCGGGACCCACGGTTCCGGCCGGTCGAGCAGGATACGGCCCGCATTCAGCATGAATCCCTGGGTTGGCACCGGGAGTCCGGAAGTTGACTTAAAGGCGCCCGCTACGCCGCTTTTCCCCGCCAGCCCCGCCTGCAGGAGTTGCAGGCGGCTGTAGAACTCCATCAACGCATCATACGAGTGCTGTCGCGAACTCCGCGGATTGACGAGCGCGCCCAGTGGGCGCTGTTGGAAAATCTGTACGTTATGCAGCGCGCCCGGCGCGGCCTGGGTGGTCGCCTCATCCCGCACAAAAGCGACTGGATCGTTCCGAATCGCCTCATAAAGCTGGGAAAGTTTGGTGGGTCGCGTATCCTGCTCGTAGCGACAGGCGCGGCGCAGCACCTTGAACAATTCGTCGAACTGCTCGAACAGCGCCTTGCGCTGCTGGGCGGTCAGCGGTTGCAGTAGGCCGCGCAGCGCTTGTTCCCTGCCCTGGAACAGTTCGCGCAGCAG
>JAGTSD010000369.1 GCA_018262135.1 Pseudomonadota bacterium
ATCGATGAAGCTGATAACCCGGCTGACGATCTCCTCGACGGTGGCGGCATCCAGGGATTCGACGTACCGGGCAGTCCCGGCCCGCTCGCGTGCTTCCAGATCGAACGACCGTACCTGGTTGCAGAGGGCTACGCCGGATCATGTCGTGGCCCGCGAGCGGTACGGCCAGTCCGGTCTCCCGCGCGAAAACCCTGCTGCTACCGAACTGATCAGGGGAAGATTGATCCTCATCGTGCGGCGCGATCACACAAAAAAGATGCCCGATACTCTTGACAATAGGCCCAATTTCTGGTTTCGATCACTTGCCCTTGGTCGAACGGATTGCCAAAAGGAGATCTGCCATGCCCTTGGATGCCATCGATCACTACATTCTGCGCCACAACATGGGGGCGGCCGTCAACGCACGGGAGTTGCAACAGCAACTGGCCCTGCAAGCGGCCGCGAATCAGGGTCGAAAGGCGATCATCGATACGCTCGTGGCCGCTTATCAAAAGCAGGATTGGAACACCATTCATGCTGTTCTTGGTGATTACGAAACCCGCACCACTATCTATCAAGCGGCGTATTTCCCGACGTTGCAACGCATGAGCACCTGATTAGGGCTTTATTCCATCATCCATCGGCTTCACCTTCGCTCCGGGTTTCGGTCTGACCTGCGAAGCCCGCAGTACGGTGTCTACCGCCGTCCGGGTCGCCGTCTCGACGTTGCGTTGCAGTTCGTGGTGATCCAGAGCTGAATCCAGCGTCCCGCCCACCAGGCGCATCACGAACTCGGGCAGGCGGTGGACCAGGGAAAAGCAGCGCAAAGTCAAATCTACCGCCACCCATACGAACAGGACCACCAGGCCAGTGAGGACTACTGGGCCGGTGGTGTTGCCGCTGTTGGCGTTGATCGCGGCGACGGTGAAGGTGCCGGTGACCACCGACAGCAGGTAGTAGCTAACGACCGTCGCGCCCAATAGGCCGAACACCATCAGGACGGGCCGCAGCAGCACGTCGAACAGCAGCAGCCAGCCGGGCATCGTTTCGGTCGTCAGGCCCTTGCCGTTTTTCAGAAACCAGACCGCCCAGACCGGCGCCGCCAGCAGCGCCTGGAACACCAGCAGGACCCAGTACAGGCCGGCCAGCGTCCAGATGATGAAGGGGACCAGCGGTAGATACAGCGCCGCTGTCAGGGCGAAACCCAGCAGGGCCAGCACCACGACCCCGATCACCATGCCGGTCAGGGTGAGCGGCCCGGCGCCTTGACCGGTCAGGAGGTCGGTCAACCCGCCCAGCGCCTGGGCCAACCGGCCTGCACCGGCGGTGGTCGCGACCAGCTTGCCGACGGCGACGACGCCCAACGCAGCCAGCACCAGCGCGATCAGAGCGTGCCCGATCCAGGCAATGGCGAAGAGGGGATGGGTCTTGCCGATCAGCGACTGGGCGATCCAGTCCAGGGTGGCGCGCAGGAAGTCGCGCGACACGTCGTCGAGGGTGCTGTTGTTCGGATCGCCGGTGGTCAGCCCCAGGCCGCCATCGCTTTCCGCTTCCAGCACCACCGCTTCCAGCCGCTTGAACAGGTGGCCGTAGGTCTCGACGTCTTCGCGCGGCAGCTTCTCCCAGATGCGGATCGGATAGGGTTCCGGCACGTTCAGGGCCATCTTGTTCATGTAGTCGCTCATCGCCGCCAGCCGGTAGAACCAGCTTCCCGCCGTGAACCAGCCCTCGTTTTTGGCGCGGGTGGTGAACTCGGTGAAGGCTCGCTGGCCGGTGACGTTCACCACGCCGACGATCAGGCTTTGCAAGTGGGCTGCATACCGCTCGGCGGCGGCGTCGATCGCGCTCAGGCACCGGGTGCTGGCGAGCTTGCCCGTGGTGGCCGCCACGCACTCGCCCAGAGCAGCCTTGCCGGCGAACAGGTTTTCCGCCAGCGGCTTCAACTGGTCCCGCATCGCCAGCGCGGCGATGTCGTGGGCATTGAGCAGTGCCAGGCTGAAATCCCGGCGGACGTCCGCGCCGAAGCCGAGCAAGTCGGCTACCCAGCGCAAAAAGCCGTCCAGGGCGTCGATTCCGGTCGTCCCCTGGCGAGGATCGAGTCCCTCGGCGGGTTCCCGGATCGTATACCCACCGCAGGCCGCCTCCCCCAGATCCGCCACCGACCAGCGGCTACTGCGCTCGCTGACCGTTCCCACCTGACCGGGAATGCTTTGGAAAGTCACCACGTATTTTGCGTCACCGCGCGCCGGAATGTCGGCGACGATTTTCTCGCAGAGGTTCGAGGCGAGCATCGCCACGGCCAAGTACCGGGCGCGCGGCGGCGGCGGTTGGGTGTAGAGGGCGATGCGGGCGAACTGGTCCACCGCCCGGCTCCACACGGCGTCGGCTAGCCCCGTCCCGCTCAGGGCCGCCAGCAGGACCCCGACTTGCGCCAGGCAAAACCCGTTAACCAGTGGCAGCAGCAGGCCCACCGACGCCACGATGCGCACCGGGGTCCAGGTGGTGGAGCGATCCTGGCCCAGCGCTTCCCCCTCGTGGGCGGTATCCAGCAGCGCCGCCAGCATTTTCACAAACAGCAGCAGGCCCACCGCCAGCAGCAGAAAACCGTTGAAGAGAGCGAACAACGGGCCAAACTGGGGCGAATCCTCGGCGCCGATGGCATCGGCGAGGCGCACTTTGTCGACGACTGGCCCGAGCAGACTTTTCAGCAGGTGGGTACTGACGTCGTCCGGGCTGGGCCGTAATTGTTCGGGGTCAAACGCGTCTTGCTGGGCAACCGCCGCGACCGGCGCCAGCCACACCCACAAGGTCACCAGGACCAGCAGCCCCGCCAGCGGGAAGCGTGCCCGGATGGAGCGACGAAAAGGGATGGCGGTCATGGCGAACCTCGATGGATCGAAACGAACCCGAAAGTGCGCGACGGGCCCCGGCGTTCGGG
>JAGTSD010000370.1 GCA_018262135.1 Pseudomonadota bacterium
ACTTGGCGTCACCCTGGCCGCCATGCAGGGCACCCAACAGCCGCGCGTGGACAAACTCTGGATCACGGTGTTCGCCGGCGATCATGGCGTGGTCGCCGAGGGCGTGTCCGCCTTCCCGCAGGTGGTGACCGCCGAAATGGTGCGCAACTTCGCGCGGGGCGGCGCAGCCATCAGCGTGCTGGCCCGCGAATGGGACGCCCGACTGGAAGTGGTCAACGTCGGCACCGTGCAACCACTGGAAGATTTGCCGGGTGTGGTGGAAGCCCGGGTCGGCCCGGGAACCGCCAACTTCGTCCACGAACCGGCGATGACTGGCGATCAACTGCACGAGGCGCTGATGGCCGGTCACGATGCCGCCGAACGGGCCGCGATCAACGGCGCGCGGCTGTTCGTCGGCGGCGAAATGGGCATCGGCAACACCACCAGCGCCGCCGCCATCGCCTGTTCGCTGCTCGGCCTGCCCGCCGCCCAAACAAGGCGCTGGTGATCGAACGGGCGCTGGCCCATCACCGCAGCGACCAGCCGCTGACTGCGCTGCAACGGCTGGGCGGGTTCGAGATCGCCGCGCTGGCGGGCGCCTATCTGCGCTGTGGCCAACTGGGCCTGCCGGCCCTGGTGGACGGCTTCATCACCACCGCCGCCGCCCTGGTCGCGGTGCGGCTGCGGCCCGAACTGGCGGCCTGGCTGTTCTACGCCCACTGCTCCGCCGAGCCGGGCCACCGCCGACTGCTGGACGCGCTGGAGGCCAAGCCGCTGCTGGAACTGGGGATGCGGCTGGGCGAGGGCAGCGGCGCAGCGGTGGCCGTGCCGATCCTGCGCGCCGCCGCCGCCCTGCACGCCGGCATGGCGACCTTCGCCGAGGCTGGGGTCTCGCAGGCATGAGCGACTTCACCATCGTGGACCTGCTGCGCCACGGCGAGCCGGAAGGCGGCCAGATGTTTCGCGGGGCGATTGACGATCCGCTCAGCTCGCGCGGCTGGGAGCAGATGCGCGCGGCGGTCGGCGACTACCGCGACTGGGACGCCATCATCACGTCGCCGCTGCGGCGCTGCGCTGCCTTCGCCCGCGAACTGGCCGAGCGGCTGGACCGGCCGCTGGAAATCGTGGACGGCTTCAGCGAGATCAGCTTCGGGGTCTGGGAAGGGCGAGCAGTCGCCGACGTTCACGCGACCGATCCGCTGGCCATCGCGCAATTCTGGCGCGACCCGGTCGCCCATCCGATCCCCGGCGGCGAGCCGGTCGAAGTCTTCGATCAGCGCATTAGCCGCGCCTGGGACGAACTGATGCAGCGCTATCAGGGCCGGCATGTCCTCGTGGTCGCTCACGGCGGCACCATTCGCATGGTGTTGCGCCGTTTGCTGGACATGCCGGTGCAACGGATCTGGCGGTTTGAAGTGCCGTTCGCCGCGTTGAGCCGCATCCGCCGGCACTGCGACCCGGAGGCCGACCCGCATCTGGTGTTCCACAACGGCCGGCTGGCATGATCCGCGCCTTCGCGCTGGCCCTGCAACTGCTGACCCGGTTGCCAGTCCCTTCGTCCAGCCGCCCGCCGCGTCCCGAGGAACTGGGACTGTCGGTGCTGTTCTTCCCGGTAGTGGGGCTGATCATCGGCGCGCTGCTGGCCGGGCTGCACACCGCGCTATGGCTGGTGGACCCCGGCGTGCTGGCGGCGCTGGTGCTAGCGGCGTGGGTGCTGTTGACCGGCGGGTTGCATCTGGACGGGCTGGCCGACACCGCCGACGCCTGGATCGGCGGCCAGGGCAACCGCGACCGAACCCTGGCGATCATGAAGGATTCGCGCAGCGGCCCCATTGCCATCGTCGCCATCGTGCTGGTATTGCTCGCCAAGTTCGCCGCCCTGCAAGCCCTGCTGGCCGGCGACGCCCGCGTTATCCTGCTGCTGGCGCCGGTGCTGGGCCGGACCGTCATCGTCCTGCTGCTGATCACCACGCCCTACGTCCGTCCCGACGGCCTGGGTGCGCCCTACGCCAGTTATCTGCCCCGGTTGAGTTGCGGTTTGTTGGTGCTGCTGATCGCCGCCGCGACCGTCGCCGTGCTGGAATGGCAGGGCGGCGCGCTGTTAGCCGCGCTGGGCGTCGGGTTCGTCGGCTGGCGTCATGGATTGCTGGCCCGATTGGGCGGCGCGACTGGCGATACCCTCGGCGCGGCCTGCGAACTGGCGGAAACCATCGCGCTGCTGACGCCGGTGCTGCTGGCGGAGTGAATCAACGGGACGCTTTTCCCAGCACCCGGCTTCCACAACCCAGCGGCGTTTGTCCGGGCAAATCCGCTCGCAGGCGTTCGGCGATTCGGCACTCCAGCGGCGACAGGGCAGAAGGCGGCAGAGGCGGCCACCCTGGATCGGCGTCGCGAAACAAATGCCGATGTAGCCAGCGCGCCTTGTGCGCTTCAACGCCCTCGCCCGCCTCGGTCAGCGCCGCGCGCAAGGCGCGCCGCAGCCTTTCCGGCCATTCCGCCCAAGGCGTCGCCGCCGCCAACAACTCGATGGTTTCGGTCAACGCGGCTTCCTCGAGTCGGATCGCCTCTTCAACAACGGCCCGCTGCACTTTTAGCAGATCGGCTGAAGCCTTCAGCCCTCTGGCTGATGGTCCGGGGTCGGGTAATAAGCTTCCCACAACATGCTCTCCACAAACTTCGGCAACTTCAACCTGGAGATCACCTGCACGGGCGCCAGTCCGTAACACGCCTCCAACTGTCTGACAAACTCGTCGGCGTATCCCGGAATCGCGGGTTTGTTGCCATGCCACCGAACGACGACATTGAAGCGATCAATCAGCGCTGCCGGGGTTGTTTTGGCTGCGATCAGCGGCAAATCCTGGCGATCCTTCTCCCGACCCGCGTTCAGCTTTAACAGAAACAAATCCTCGACGCTCAGCGCCTTGATCGTAAAGTATCGCCCCGCTGCCTCAAGCGTCCGATAGGTGGGCGAATGCTCGTTGATATCCCTGAGCAGGATGAAACCCCACAGGTTTTCCGTCGCTGTCACATCCAGCTTGAACGCCGGACCGTAGCGTTCCCTCAATTCCCGTTCGACCTGAAAAACGACATCCTCGGAAAAGGTCTTCACGTACAGATCGACATCTTCCGATAGATCGCGAATCCCATGCGCGCTCAGCGCCGTACCACCCACGACGATGATCGTATCGTGAATCGGTTCCCCCAACCGTTCCGATTGCTCGATCAATCGGGCAATCACGGTCAGCGCCTCATCAATCGCCAGCATG
>JAGTSD010000371.1 GCA_018262135.1 Pseudomonadota bacterium
GATTCCAGAATCAGCCGGGCGATGCTGAAATCGCCGTGCCGGGCGCGCAGCAGAAAGCGCCGCGACAATTCCACCACCGCCCGCCGGAATTCGGCGGGATTGCCGCCCGGACCGAGATCGGCGATGCTGCTCAGATGCCAGGCGGCCTTTTCGACATCGCCGTTGACCAGGGCATGATAGTAGTACAGGAGCCGCCGCCGGGTTTCATCCTCGAACCGGCCGACCATGCCCAGATCCACGAACCCGACCCGAATCGCCGGGCCAGGCAGGATCAACAGGTTGCCGGCGTGCAGGTCGGCGTGAAAGAAGCCGTCCCGGTACAGCATTCGCAAAATGGCCAGCGCGCCCAGCTTGACCACCCGTGCCCGCGCCGCCGCCTCCAGGTCGAAGGTTGCCGGCTCGCCAGGCTTGAAGCCGTCCAGATACTCCATGGTCAGCACGCTGGCGCTGCTGAGTTCCCGGACCATGCGCGGGAACACGATCGCCGGAAGGTCGTGAAAGTGGGCGGCGAAGGTTTCGCCATTATCGGCTTCGGTGACCAGGTCCAGCTCGCGGAGGGTATAGGCGCGGAATTCCGCGATGATGGCGACCGGCCGGTAATGAGGAATCAGCCGGTTCAACACGCCGCCGAGCAGGCGGAGCAGGATGAGATCGGCCAGCACCGTTTCGCGCACGCCGGGCTTGAGCACCTTGATCACCACCGTCTGGCCAGCGCGGGTCGTGGCGCGATGCACCTGCGCCAGCGAGGCGGAACCGAGCGGCTGTTCCTCGACCCGGGCGAACAACGCCGGCAACGGCTGGCCCAGTTCGGTTTCGATCAGCGCGCGAATCGCCGCAAAGGGCGCGGCGGGAACCTGGTCGAACAGGTTTTTCAACTCGTCGGTGATGACGCGCGGCAGCATGTCCTCGCGCACCGCCATGATCTGACCGAGCTTGATATAGGTGGGGCCGAGACGCTCCAGCCGGAGGCGCAATTGGGCGGCGAACGGCAGATGGACCAGCGCCGGGTCCAGCCCGCGCGCCGCCAGCGCCGCCGCCAGTCGCATCGACCACTGCCAGCCGCCGCGCCGCCCGTCCGGCGGAAAGGCGCGCGCGTAGGCCGCCAACCCGCCGGCCAGCAGCCCGCACCATTGACTGTTGACCCTCAACCAGCGCTGGAACAGCCGCCGATAACGCGCCAATGGGTGCAACGGCGGGGCCCAAGCGATGCCCGGGTCTGGCGGCACGACGGCGGGCGGGAGCGCCGATGCGGCAGGGGGTGGGGGGGACGTGCGAGAATCCTCGACCATGCGGCGAATAAAAGGGTTTATTGTTCTAAAGTTGATGGAGACGGTCGCGCGGGCGAAGCGCGTGGATCAAGACAGTATAGCAACCCAGCGTGGAACCCCAGGCAGAAGCGCATGGGATCAGGGCGAAAACCAGGGGGCGACGCCATCCGCGAGCGGGACGCGGGAAGCCGCTCGATTTGCGCCGGGGGCTATGGGGATGAACCCGCGGGTCGTAAAATCGCCGGCGGCGACTGGTCAAGGAGAAGGCGTTATGTATACCAGCTACTTCGGGTTTGACAGCAAGCCCTTCAAATCGAGGGATCCGCGCGAGTTTTATCGCAACGCGGATTTCGACGCCGCCTGCGCCGCGATCCTGCAAGGTATCCGGGCGCGGCAGGGATTCCTGCTGTTGACGGGGGAAGCCGGACTGGGCAAAAGCCTGACCCTGCGCCGTTGCATGGCGGAAGCCGACGATGTCCGTTTTATCCTGCTCGGCAACGCCCACCTCGATTTCCCCGATATCCTCAATTACCTGTGCGCCGATTTGGGCCTGCTGGGCGGCGATCTCGATGCCGAACAGCAGAACCAGCGCCTGCGGGACGCGCTGGTCGAGTATGCCAACCGCGGCCAGGCGGTCGCCCTGCTCATCGACGACGCCCATCATTTGCGCATCGGCGTCTTGCAGCGCTTATGGGAATTCGTGGAGGGGCTGGCGGTCGCGGCCGACCAGCGCCCGCAGGTGGTATTGGCGGGACTGCCGGAGATCGAGGGCAAATTGCAACAGCCCGAGCTGCGCCCGATCCTGGAATCGCTCCGGGTGCGTTGTCGCCTCGAACGCCTGAGCGAAGTGGAAACGGGCTTGTTCATTGCCCACCAGCTCAGCGTGGCTGGTCGCGCCGATGGCAATCTGCTGTCGCCAGCCGTCGTCGAGCGCGTGGCCCATTACTGCCAGGGCAAGCCGCGCGCGATCGCCCTGTTGTGCGACGCGGTCCTGTTGTTCGCCAGCCTGCAATCGGAACGCGAGATCGTGCCGGCGATGGTCGATGAGGCCGCTCAGATCTGTTTTCTCGGCGATTACGCCGGTGCATCGTCCCTGCCGGCCGGCATCGCGCCGCTGGGCGCGCCTGGCGTCGGCGATGAATTCGATGTCGCTTCGACCGGGTCGGATCTGGATTTTGGCTTCGATTTCGCTCCGGAGGAGACGCAGGCCGCCGAACGATCAATGGCCGCCACGGCCGCTGAAGCCATGCCGGTGACTCCGGTCGACGAGGTGCAAGCCACCACGCCAGCCCCGCAACCAGCGGTCGTGGAGGCCGGTTCCACGCCCGCGCCGGTGGAAACGCTCCCCGGATCGCCGCCAGCGGTCTTGCCTCCCCTGGGCGCATTTTTGCAACTGCTCGACGAAATCGCCGTGAAACAGGATCGCCAGGGAGCGCGGAATCGGGAGGCTTTTCGTGAGTTTCGCCACCGCTATCAGTGGTTGGCGCGCGGCGGTCCTCCCCTGCGGCTGGCCCAGTACGAGCAGCGGATGACGCGGCTGGCCGACAACCAGCAGCCAGTGCTGGCGGCCCTGGCGGTCACTCCGCACGCCGCGCCGGAACCGGGCGGGGTCCTGTGCGCCCTGCTGATGAACCCGACCTGGTGGCT
>JAGTSD010000068.1 GCA_018262135.1 Pseudomonadota bacterium
TGGAAGCCTTGGAAGCCTTGGAAGCCTTGGAAGCCTTGGAAGCCTTGGAAGCCTTGGAAGCCTTGGAAGCCTTGGCAAATTCCGAACCCAATGTTCGCGCCTGACACCATCGTGGTGATCGAGCGCAACCTGGACGTGATCAAGAGAGCCGACTGGATCATCACACTGGGGCCGGAAGACGGCAGCGGGCAAGGGGAGGAGGTGGCGGGGAGGAAGTGGCGGCGCATCCGGCCAGACACACCGGGCGGTTTCTGGCCCCATTGCTGGGGTCTCAGCACACCAGCCGTTCTATGCGACAGAGTGAGGGCGCAGTTTGAGAGCAGCGCCTTCGGCTTCGTTAACCGCGTGGATAGTCAGTTCGGCATCGCGCGCATGGCCCGCACCGCCTCGGCCCAGCGGCGGAAGTCAGATTCAGCCGGCAGTCCCGGCAGGTCCAGCGCGATTTGCAGGTCCAGATCCAGGGTCATGAGGCGTTGTCCTGTTGGTGGCGGGGGTGGGCCTTCACGATCCAAGCTAGGGTTAAATTAAACCTGAACAGATGATACCGATAAGGTGCTCATTTCTAAAGCAAATAAAGGTGAAACCGTGGAAAACTTCGTTCCAGTCTTTGAATCAAAAGTCAAAAAGCTTCGTGACAAGATCGTCAAGGAGCTTTCCATTCCCAAGAAGAACAGAAATAAGAAGCGTCTCAAAAAGATGCTTGATGAGATCAGAAGCCTCAAGAAAACCATCAAGTCCGCCAAGAAGATCAAAACCTGTCCGCATTGCGGTAACCCACTCTGGGAAGAAGAGTCGCCGTAATCTCCATCATCACCACTTCCCAAGAGGCTACGCCTCTGAGCGCCGCCAGCATTCAGGAAGAGGATCCCGCCGATTTTCCATTGCGGTCGGCCTGCTCCTGATTTTGTTCCCAAACCTGGTAGGCACTAACGATCCGCTGCACCAGCGGATGCCGCACCACGTCGCGGGCGTTGAAGAAGGTCATGCTGATGCCCTCCACGTCCTTGAGGACCTGCAACACCTGGCGCAGGCCGGACTGGACATTGCGCGGCAAATCCACCTGCGTCACGTCGCCGGTGACCACCGCCGTCGAGCCGAACCCGATCCGGGTCAGGAACATCTTCATCTGCTCCACCGTGGTGTTCTGGGCCTCGTCGAGGATGATGAAGGAGTTGTTCAACGTCCGGCCGCGCATAAAAGCCAGCGGCGCGACCTCGATGATGTTGCGTTCGATCAGCTTGGCGACCCGCTCGAAGCCGAGCATCTCGTACAGGGCGTCGTAAAGCGGACGCAGATAGGGGTCAATCTTCTGGGCCATGTCGCCGGGCAGGAAGCCCAGCCGCTCGCCGGCTTCTACCGCCGGACGCACCAGCACCAGCCGCCGCGCCGCATTGCTTTCCAGCGCGTCCACTGCGCACGCCACCGCCAGATAGGTCTTGCCGGTGCCGGCCGGCCCGACCCCGAAATTGAGGTCGTGGTGGTGGATGTTCCACAGATAGCGTTGCTGGTTGGGGCCGCGCCCGCGAATCAGGCCCACGCGGGTGCGGATGGTGACTTCCTCGCCGTCCGGCTCCCCGTCCTCGATCAGGGCATCGGCGCCGGCTTCCTGCAAAAACAGATGGACTTGCGCGGGGGTGAGCGCCTCGTCGCGGGTGGTGCGGTACAACGCCTCCACCACTGCGACTGCTACCGCGACCGCATGGGGTTCGCCGATCACCCGGAACTGATGGCCGCGATTGTTGATTTCGACGCCCAGCCGGCGTTCGATCTGGCGCAGATGTTCATCCAGATGACCGCACAGCATCGCCAGCCGGGCATTGTCGGCGGGTTCCAGCAGCAGATCCTGAAATTTGGGGGCGATGTTGGAATTCAGGGCGGAAACGGCAGTGGGCGCGTTCATCAACTCGCCTGTTTGAAGGCCGGCAGTTCCGGGGCGGCGACCAGGCGACCGCGCAGAGAGTTGGGCAGCGCCTCGGTGATGACGACCTCGACGAACTGGCCGATCAGGCGGGCCGGCCCGTCGAAATTGACCACCCGGTTGTTCTCGGTGCGGCCGGCCAGTTGCCGCCCGTCCTTGCGCGCGGGCCGGTCCACCAGCACCCGCTGCGTCGTGCCGATCATGCGCCGGCTGATGTCGTGCGCGCCAGCTTCGAGCTGCGCCTGCAACCGGGCCAGCCGCTCCTTCTTGACCGCCAGCGGGGTGGCATCGGGCAGGCTGGCGGCGGGCGTGCCGGGCCGGGCACTGTAGACGAAGCTGAAGCTGTGGTCGAAGCCGATCTCTTCGATCAGCGCCATCGTCGCCTCGAAGTCCCGGTCAGTTTCGCCGGGAAAACCGACGATGAAGTCCGAGGACAGGCTGATCTCCGGGCGCACGGCGCGCAGCTTGCGCACTTTGGCCTTGTATTCCAGCGCCGTATGGCCGCGCTTCATCAACGCCAGGATACGATCTGAACCGCTTTGCACCGGCAGGTGCAGGTGGCTGACCAGTTGTGGGACGCGGGCGTAGACCTCGATCAGCCGGTCGGAAAATTCCACCGGGTGCGAGGTGGTGTAGCGGATGCGGGCGATGCCGGGAATGGCGGCGACATGTTCGATCAGCAGCGCCAGATCGGCGGTTTCGCCATCGTCCATCGGCCCCCGGTAGGCGTTGACGTTCTGGCCGAGCAGGTTGACCTCGCGCACGCCCTGAGCTGCCAGCGCCCGGACCTCGGCCAGCACGGCGTCGAACGGCCGGCTGACTTCGTTACCGCGCGTATAGGGCACCACGCAGAAGGTGCAGTATTTGTCGCAGCCTTCCATGATGGACACAAAGGCGGTCGGACCCTCGGCGCGCGGTTCCGGCAGCCGGTCGAACTTTTCGACCTCCGGGAAGGACACGTCCACCACGGGCCGCCGGTCGGCCCATACGGCGGTCAGCATCTCCGGCAGCCGGTGCAGCGTCTGCGGCCCGAACACCAGGTCCACGCAGGGCGCCCGTTCGCGCAGCGCCTCGCCTTCCTGGCTGGCGACGCAGCCGCCGACGCCGATGACCACGCCGGGCCGCCGGGTTTTCAGGGCTTTCCAGACCCCTAGTTGCGAAAATACCTTTTCCTGGGCCTTTTCGCGGATCGAGCAGGTGTTGAGCAGCAGCACATCCGCCTCGGCGGGATCGTCGGTGCGCTCCAGACCGCAGGCCACCCGCAGCCCATCCGCCATCCGGGTGGAGTCGTATTCATTCATTTGGCAGCCGTAGGTCTTGATGTACAGTTTGCGCATCATCAGTGATTTTTGAACAATAACAAGGCAAAAAACTATAGCATCGCCATTGGGGGGGCGCTAGCGGACCGAATTTTCCAATTTTCCCCATGCAGCGGCAACTTGAGAGGATGTGATGGAATTTTTGAGCGAGTACGGGATGTTTCTGGCCAAGGCCGCGACCATTGTCGTGGCGCTTTTGGTCATGGTAGGTGGCGTCGTGGCGCTGACACGGCGCAGCGGGGAGCCGGACCACCGGGGCCGGCTGGATATCCGCCATTTGAACGAGGATTACGACAGTATGGCCCTGGCGCTCAAGGCGGCGACCCTGCCGAAAAAGGCCTTCAAGCAGGCCCGCAAGGAGCAAAAGACGCGGGACAAGCAGCACGACAAGACCGCGCGCCGCCGCGTGTTCGTGCTGAATTTTCACGGCGACCTCCGCGCAGCGGCGGTGGCGTCCCTGCGCGAGGAGGTGACGGCGGTGCTGACCGCCGCCCAACCCGAGGACGAGGTGATGGTGCGGCTGGAAAGTGCCGGCGGGCTGGTTCACGCCTACGGGCTGGCGGCAGCGCAACTGCTGCGCATCCGCGACCGGCGGATCAAGCTGACGGTAGCGGTGGACAAGGTGGCGGCCAGCGGCGGGTATTTGATGGCCTGCGTCGCCGACCGCATTATTGCCGCGCCGTTCGCCATTCTCGGCTCCATCGGCGTGATCGCCCAGTTGCCGAACTTCAACCGGCTGCTCAAGAAGCACGACATTGACTACGAGCAGTTCATGGCCGGCGAATTCAAGCGCACGGTTACGCTGTTCGGCGAGAACACCGACAAGGGCCGCCACAAGTTCCAGGAGGAGATCGAGGTGACTCACACCCTATTCAAGGAGTTCGTGAAGAGCCACCGCCCGCAACTTGATCTGGACCAGGTGGCGACCGGCGAGTACTGGTATGGAACCCGGGCGCTGGAGCACCGGCTGGCGGACGAATTGCGCACCAGCGACGATTACCTGCTGGATGCCAGTGCCAGCGCCGATCTGTACGAAGTGACCTTCACCGGCAAAAAGCCCTGGCTGGCGCGGCTGCTGGCGCATACCAGCCAGGCGCTGGCGCGGAACTGAAAAGCCCTCAGAACGGAATATCGTCGTCGAAACCGTTGTCCGGCCCCGGCTGGGGCGTCGGGCGAGCCGGTGCCTGCGCCGGACCCTGCGACGGACGCGGCGTGGGGGCGGAGTCCACCTCCGGCCCTTCTCCCGGAAACGGTGCGCTGCCGCCGGCGCCGCCGCGCCCGCCCAGCATCTTCATTTCATTGGCGATGATCTCGGTGGTGTAGCGATCCTGGCCCGAGGTCTTGTCCTGCCACTTGCGGGTTTGCAGGCGGCCTTCCACGAACACCGAGGAGCCCTTGCGCAGGTACTGGCCAACGATCTCCGCCAGTGGGCTGTAGAACACCACGTTATGCCACTCGGTGCGTTCCTGCTTCTCGCCGGTGTTGCGGTCCTTCCAGCTTTCGTTGGTGGCGATGGTGACGTTGGCGACCGCCTTGCCGCTGGGCATGTAGCGCACGTCCGGGTCCTTGCCCAGATTGCCGATTAGAATGACTTTGTTGACGCTGGCCATGTGGTTTTACTCATGAACGTTGGAAGTTTTGGAACGAAAATACCATCTGGACAAGGATACGCAGCAATGCCACCCGCCGCCATGCGGGAGATGCCAGGACCGACCCGGCCGGGCCGTTCCGTTCCTTATGCCCGCCGCGACGCGATTGTGCTTACAATACCACCAGAACGTCCTGACACCTTCCCGCGCCGTGCGCTACGTCAATCATGCCGTCTACTCCTCCCAGCATCTTCCTGATCGGCCCGATGGGCGCCGGCAAGACCACCATCGGCCGCCGACTGGCGCTGGCGTTGCGCCGGCAGTTTATTGATAGCGACCATGAAATCGAACAGCGCGCTGGCGTCAGCATTCCTCTCATTTTCGAGGTGGAGGGCGAGGCCGGTTTCCGCGCCCGCGAAAAGGCTATCATCGCCGAACTCACGCGGCGGCCCGATATTATCCTCGCTACCGGTGGCGGCGCCGTGCTCGACCCCGACAATCGCCGCTGCCTGGCCGGCCGCGGTTTCGTGGTGTACCTGTGCACCTCGGTGGACGAACAACTCCGCCGTACCCGCGGCGATACCCATCGTCCCCTGCTGCAAACCCCCGATCCCCGGGCCAGGCTGGCGCAATTATTCAAACAGCGCGATCCGCTCTACCGCGCCGTGACCGACTGCGTGATCGTGACCGACGGCTGTTCCCTGGGCCAGGTGACGCGCACTGTTCTGAACCAACTGCAATCCTATCAACTCTGAGCGATGACCGGATTTTCCCGCCTTATGAAAACGCTCCATGTCGAACTCGGCGACCGCCGCTACCCGATTTACATCGGCCCCGGCCTGCTCGGGCAGGCCGATTTGCTGCCGCCCCTTCTGTCCGGCCGGCAGGCGCTGGTGGTCAGCAATACTACCGTCGCGCCGCTGTATCTGGAGCGCGCCTGCGCTGCCTTGACCGGTGTGCGCTGCGAGACGGTGATCCTGCCCGACGGCGAGCGTTACAAGACTCTGGAGACACTGAATGAGATTTTCACCGCTCTGCTGAATCATCGCTTCGACCGGCAGTGCACGATCATCGCCCTCGGCGGCGGGGTGATCGGCGACATGGGCGGTTTCGCGGCAGCCTGCTACCAGCGCGGCGTGGCCTTCATCCAGATCCCCACCACCCTGCTGGCCCAGGTGGATTCCTCGGTGGGCGGCAAGACCGCGGTCAACCACCCGCTCGGCAAGAACATGATCGGCGCGTTCTATCAGCCGCGCTGCGTGCTGGCCGACACTGACACCCTGACTACCCTGCCAGACCGCGAACTCAGCGCCGGCCTGGCCGAGGTGATCAAGTACGGTCTGATCCGCGACCGCCCGTTCCTGGACTGGTTGGAGGTGAACCTGGAGGCGTTGCTGGCGCGCGACCCCACCGCTCTGAGCGAGGCCATCGAACGCTCCTGTCGCAACAAGGCCGAAATCGTCGCCGCCGACGAGCGGGAAACCGGCGAGCGCGCCCTGCTCAATCTCGGCCACACCTTCGGCCATGCCATCGAAACCGGGGTCGGTTACGGCGAATGGCTGCACGGCGAAGCGGTGGCGGCGGGGATGGTCATGGCCGCCGATCTGTCGGCGCGGCTGGGCTGGCTCAGCCTGGAGCAGGTCGAGCGGGTGCGGACGCTGCTGACTCGCGCCCGCCTGCCGCTAGTCCCGCCGCCGGAACTGACGCCCGATGATTTTCTGCGACTGATGGCAGTGGACAAGAAAGTACAGGATGGCCGGCTGCGGTTGATCCTGCTGCGCGATCTGGGGCAGGGGGTCATCGCCGGGGACGTGGATGCCCGGCGGTTGCGGGAGACGCTGGAAGCGGGGAGATAGCTCCGAACCGGGATTGCGCGCCACGCTGCATCCCGGCCTGCAAGGCTATTCCCCATCTCCCCATCTCCCCATCTCCCCATCTCCCTATCTCCCTATCTCCCTATCTCCCTACTCGCTACTCGCCAGCAAATCGGCGGTTGCGATCGGATAGTCGATCCCCGCCCGTTCCAGATCGGCATAGGTGGTCGATTGTTGGGTGGGATGGATATCCAGCCCTAATTGCAAGCCGATTTGCGACAGTGAGAACAGGCCGCGCACCGCCGGCTTGCCGGTTTCGGGGTTGGCGTCCACCACCAGCGCGTGCTGGCGGTCGGCCTGGCGCAGGGTGGCGATGATGTCGCCCACCCGCGCGTTGGCGACTTCCTCCATCAGCAGCACCTTCATCTTGGGTTGGAGGGTCATGATGTCGGCGACCAGCAGATCCTCCCAGGTGCCGCCGACCTTGGCCAGAAGGCGTCCGGGTTTCTCGCCCTCGATGTCGCGGCTGGTGATCAGCCCGATCACCTGACGGTCGGCGTTGTTCACCAGCAGCAACCGCACCCCGCGCTTGATCATCAGATCCAGCGCCTTGCTCAACGGCGTGGTCAGTTCGGTGGTGTATGCCGTGACCTGACTGAGATCGGTCATCGCCGCCAGGGCGGGATCGTCGGCGGTCACCCGCTCCGGCAGGGATTGCCGGGGGCGAAAATAGCCGGCGCCGCTGTCCAGAGGGTGAAACGGGAGGGGCTGGTAATCCTGGGCCATTGTAAGGATCTCCAATCGGGAGGGGGGAAGGGGCGTCCGGCGATCCGTTCAGCGCCGCCGCATGGGCCGGGCGATCATGCTGTCCGCCCATTCCAGAATCGCCCGCACCCGCGGGGTCAGCAGGTTCCAGGCCTCGGCGCGGTCCACCCAGCGATAATCGCTATGTTCCGGCCGGCCCAGCGCCGGGTTGGGCGGCAACTGCACCGCGGTATTCGGCACTTCGGCGATGTAGTAGCGGGCCACCTTGCGGCCCTGATTGTAGGGATGGGTTTCCCGGTACACGTCGCCCCAGCGGAACCGCAAACCGGTCAGCGTCGTTTCTTCCTCGACTTCGCGCACGGCCGCTTCCAGCGGGGATTCGGCGGTTTCCACCACGCCCTTGGGAAAGTCCCAGTAATTGTAGGCTCGCAGCAGCAGGTAGTCGTAATGGTCACGATTCCAGTGGACCACCACGACGCCGGAGGACAAGGTCCGAACACTGGCTGGCCGCGGGTTCGCCATGTGCGTCACCCCGTCTTCCTCACGACGCGGCGCTCGCTTGGCCCGGCGCG
>JAGTSD010000372.1 GCA_018262135.1 Pseudomonadota bacterium
GCCATGGTCCTGCTGTGCTACCGGGTTTTCTCCCCGTTCCTGACCCTGATGGTCTGGGCGCTGATCCTGGCCGTCACGCTCTATCCGCTCCACCAATTCCTGGCCAACCGGATCGGTGGCCGGCAAGGACTGGCCGCCACCCTGCTGGTCGTCGTGGGCGTCGCGCTGATCGTGGCGCCGACGGCGCTGCTGATGAGTTCACTGGGCGATTCGGTGCATCAACTGGTCAACGACTTGCAGAACAACACGTTGCAGATTCCCGCCCCGCGTCCCGGCGTCGAAGATTGGCCGGTGGTCGGCCAGAAGCTCCACGACGTTTGGTCGAAGGCTCATGCGGACCTGCCGGCGCTGGTGCGGAGCCTGCAGCCGAAGATCGGCGAGTTGGCGAAAACGGCTCTGGGCTTCGTCGCCGGCATCGGCGGCGGCTTGTTGCAGTTCCTGGCCGCCTTCATCATTGCCGGCATCCTCATGGCTTTCGGGCAGTCGGGCGGACGCGGCAGCCGGGCGATCTCCGCGCGCATCGCCGGCTCCGCGCGCGGCGGCGAATGGGTCCGGCTGTCCACGGCGACCATTCGCGCCGTCGCCCAGGGGGTGATCGGCGTGGCCTTTATCCAGGCTATCCTCGTCGGCCTGGCCCTGTTGGTCGCCGGAATTCCATGGGCGGGCGCGCTGGCGGCGATCGTGCTGGTTCTCGGCATCGCCCAGGTGCCGGCGCTGATCGTGACCTTGCCCGCCATCCTCTACCTCTGGTCGAGCGGCGACTACGGCAACGCGGCGGCGATCGCCTATACCGTGGTGTTGTTCCTGTCGGGCATGGCGGACAACGTGCTGAAGCCGCTGATGTTGGGGCGGGGGGTTGATGCGCCGATGCCGGTCGTTCTGCTCGGCGCGCTAGGCGGCATGGCGACCGATGGCATCCTGGGGATGTTCGTCGGCGCGACCCTGCTGGCGCTGGGCTATCAGATCTTCATGGGCTGGGTGGCGGCCAATCCGGACGCCGGGCAGGCTCGGGCGGAAAGCGACGCGCCGCCAGCGAGTTGAGTGGCCTGCGTCGCCACGCCCGTCAGACTCCGATATTTCGGATTTCCATGATATTTCGGATGATCCTTTGGTTCCGAGAAGGGTCTCCGACTTCGGCAAACTGATACAACCCACTAATATAGAACACTTTAATCATTCTGTTTCGCATCCAATCCGATTGGCACGGGATCTGCCTTCAAAGAAGGCATGATCGAACTGCATCTTTACCTCCGGGCACCTCCCCGGCAAACCCATGCGCTGGTCGCCGCGTTGCAATCGCTGGCACGGGTGGCCGGGTTGGAGCGTGGCTGTCTGGAGGCTCATGTTTTCACGGAAAGCAACGATCCCCGGCGTCTCTATTACAGCGAGGCCTGGGATGCGGAAGAAAATCTGCGATCCATGCTGCGTTCGGAGCGCTTCACGCATCTCGTGGAATTGATGGAACTGGCGGCCGAACCGCCGTCGCTGGCTTTTTGGACCATTTCTGAAACCCGGGGTCTTGAATTCGCTTGGCAGGCGCGACAGAGTCAAAAAAAAGATACATTCACCTTGGGTTCAGGATAGGAGTCGTTTATTGAACCCAAGGTGAACGTACCTTGTGTTTCTTGGCGAAGCACGGGTTCGCAGCCTTGAAGATTGACAACCGCACGTTCAAGACCCCGACTTCAATCGACGTCTTGGCATCATCAACAAAGAGGACTTTTTCAATGAAAGAACATTGCCCCCGTAACTATCGCAGTTTGCTGGCCGCGACCTTGGGTTTGGTTTTGACGACGCCGGTCTGGGCGGCCCAACCGCCGGCGACCGACCCGGTCAGGGAAGAGGTCAAGGCTGTGTTGAACCAGCACGACGAGGCCATGGACAAGCAGGATACCAAGGCATTGCTGGCGCTCTATGCCGACGATCCCACCATCGCGATGATGGGGACGGGTCCCGGCGAGTTCTGGAAGGGCAAAGCGGAGGTTGAAGCCGCTTACAAGGAATTCTTGAAGGATTTCAAGGCCGGATCGCTGAAACATCAATGTACGGATACCTCTGGCGGCCACCATGGTGAGGTCGCCTGGTTGGTGGCCTCGTGCAACATGCAGGACATTACCCCGGACGGCAAAACGCGAGAGTACGTACTGAATGTCTCGGCGGTGCTCAAGCAGGAAAAGGGTAGCTGGAAGTTTCAGACCCTGCACTTTTCCAACCTGACCAGTGGCGACGCGCCCCCGACGGCAGGCGCGGCTCCAGCGGCCACGCCAGCCGCAGCCCCGAAGAAAGCCGAGTGAGGGGGAATGGCCATGACCGATCAACAGAATACGCAGCCTCTCGAACCAGCGGACGCTCCAGAAGTACAGGAACGACGCACCTTTCTGCGCGGCCTGGGCAAATGGTCGCAGGCGGTGATTGGCGGGGTGCTGCTGGGCGGTGGGCTGATGGTTTCCCATCGGGCCAGCGCCGGCGGCTGGATCAACCGCCGCGGTGGTGGCGGCGGCGGCTGGATCAATGGTGGCGGCGGCGGTGGCGGCTGGATCAACAACCGCGGCGGTTACGGCGGCGGCTGGATCAACCGCTGAACCAGCATCAATAATCAATCGGGCACGCGGATGATCATGCCGCTCGCGCCCGTTGCTCCGACAAGTTTACCCATTGGCTTAACGCCTGATCGAACGCCGGGCGCGCATCGCGCCCGGCGCGCCAGCACTCGCGCGCTACCGATTGACCATGGACTTCCGGCACGATCCCATCGCTGGTGTATGTCCGTGGTGGCGGTAGCGTTGCCTGTCGCGGTCGCCTATGCACAACTCGCTGGCAGGCGCTGGTAGCCTACCGCCGTAAAACCCGACCGGCCGCAGCGCCGCCCGACGAGGAATAAGGCGATTTCCCAAAAAGATCATACC
>JAGTSD010000373.1 GCA_018262135.1 Pseudomonadota bacterium
GCGCTGCACGCCATCGGCCGGGCGGATGGCGGACCGACGCCGCCGCTGAATCTGATCGCCGACTATGGCGGCGGCGCCATGCTGCTGCTCGTCGGCCTGCTGGCCGCCCTGCTCGAAGCCCGCCGCTCCGGGCAGGGGCAGGTGGTGGACGCCGCCATGAGCGATGGCTGCGCCCTGCTGATGGCCGCCATCTACAGCTTGAAAGCGATGGGGTATTGGAGCGATCAGCGGGAGAGCAACATTCTCGATGGCGCCGCCCACTTCTACGACACCTATGAATGCGCTGACGGCCAATGGTTGGCGGTGGGTCCCATCGAGCCCCATTTTTACCGGATCCTGCTCGAGGGCTGCGGCGTTGCCGATCCCGATCCCCGGCGGCAATGGCATCCGAAATCCTGGCCCGCGATGAAAGAGCAGTTGCGCGCGGCCCTGCGCACCAAAACCCGCGACGAGTGGTGCGCCGTATTCGCGGGCAGCGACGCCTGCGTCACGCCGGTGCTCGGTCTGGACGAAGCGCCCACCCACCCGCACCACCAGGCCCGGCACACCTTCGTCGAATTCCGAATTCGCTGGCCTGCTGCAACCGGCCCCCGCACCGCGCTTCAGCCGCACCCCGGCCGCGATTCAGGGCGCGCCGGGCCGGCAGGCCGAGGCTTCAAGCGACTGGCTGGCCGACTGGGGGTTTTCCGAAACCGAGATGGCCCGGTTTGCATCCGCCGGGGCTATTTGAGAGCACCTCCTCAACTATGAACTTTACTCCTCATAATCCTGAGGCTGTTTCCTGAAATTTCTCACCCACCCAGGAGCCATCATGACCGCCGACTACGAAGACATCCTGTACGAGATCAAGAACGGCGTCGCTACCATCACCATCAACCGCCCCGACAAGTACAACGCCTTTCGCGGTCAAACCTGCGAGGAAATGATCCACGCCTTTCTGCGAGCCGGCTGGGATCATTCGGTCGGCGTCATCGTCCTGACCGGCGCCGGCAACCGGGCCTTTTGCACCGGCGGCGACCAGTCGTCCCACGCCGGGCACTACGATGGGCGGGGGGTGATCGGCCTGCCGCTGGAAGAGTTGCAGAGCGTGATCCGCGACGTACCCAAGCCGGTGATCGCCAAGGTGCGCGGCTACGCCATCGGCGGTGGCCACGTACTGGCCCTGCTGTGCGATCTGACCCTTGCTGCCGAATCGGCCAAATTCGGCCAGGTCGGTCCCAAAGTCGGCTCGGTCGATCCTGGGTTCGGCACCGCCTACATGTCCCGGGTGATCGGCGAAAAGCGGGCGCGGGAAGTCTGGTATCTGTGCCGCCAGTACACGGGGGCGGAAGCGGTGCAAATGGGGCTGGCCAACAAGGCCGTGCCCGACGATGAACTGGACGCCGAGGTGGAGCGCTGGTGCGCGGAGATTCTGGAGAAAAGCCCGACCGCGCTGGAGTTGGCCAAGCGCTCGTTCAACGCCGACACCGCCCACATCGCCGGCCTTTCCTCCCTGGGATTGAAGGCGGTCAGCCTGTTCTACGGCACCGAGGAATCCCAGGAAGGCGTGCGGGCGTTTCAGGAAAAACGCAAGCCGAAGTTCCGCGACTGATCAAGTGGTTCGATCTTCGCCTCATCGAAAAAGCCGCCCAGCGCGCATAACCCGCGATTTTGTTATTTCCTGACTGTCCCAAAGAGAAAAACCATGAAAGAAGTTGTCATTGTCTCCGCCTGCCGGACCGCCATCGGTTCCTTCGGCGATTCACTCAAGGATTCCCATACTTATCGCATCGGCAGCGCTGTCATGCGCGAAGCCATTCAGCGGGCCGGGGTATCGCCTGACGTGATCAACGATGTCCGCTTCGGCTGTTGTCTCGAACCCTACAATGCGCTGAACGTGGCCCGGGTGGCCGCCATTGATGCCGGTATCCCGATCACGGCTACGGCGGTCACGATCAACCGGGTTTGCATCTCCGGGATGGAGGCCGTGATCTCCGGGATGGCCATGATCCAGGCGGGCCTGGTGGATGTGGTTCTCGCCGGCGGCTTCGAGCACATGTCGGGCGTCGCCTACGCGGTGCCTGCGGCGCGCTGGGGTTGCCGGCTTCAGAACCAGAGTTTCGACGACATGATGATCGAGGCGCTCTACTGTGGTTCCCGCCTCCAACCAGGTCTGGAACAGGGGCCAGCCAAGGAGGGCCCGGTCGTGGACCTGTTCAGGGGGAAACCCTATCTCATGGGCCATACGGCGGAACTGGTCGCGCAGATCCACCATATCAGTCGCGAGGAAATGGACGAGGTTGCCCTGCGGAGCCACAACGGCGCAGAAAAGGCCACGATAGAAGGCCATTTCAAGGAGGAGATTGTCCCCATTGAGATCCCCCAGAAAAAGGGGAAGCCCCCGCTGATTTTCGATCAAGACGAGCACTTCATCCCCGGGCTGACGATGGACCGGCTTGCGGCCCTGCCGCCGGCCTTCATTCCGAAGGTTGGCAAGGTCACCGCCGGGAATGCCTCGGGAATCAATGACGGCGCCAGCGCCATGCTCATCATGTCTGCGGCGAAGGCCAAGGAGTTGGGTCTGAAACCCATTGCGCGGATCAAGGCCGTGGGCTATGGCGGCGTCCATCCTTCAGTGATGGGCTTGGGACCGACGCCCGCCGTGCACGATCTCATGAAACGATCCGGCCTCAAGATTTCAGATTTCGAGCGGATCGAAGTGAATGAAGCCTTCGCGGCGCAGTACATCGGCGTCGAGAAAGAACTGGGACTCAACCGGGAGATCACCAATGTGAACGGTTCGGGGATCGGGCTGGGACATCCCGTGGGATCGACCGGATGCCGGATCATGGTGACGCTACTCCACACTCTGAAAAGGCAGGGAAAGACGCTCGGTCTCGCCACGCTGTGCGGCGGCGGCGGCGTGGCCATGGCGACGGCGCTCGAGATGGTCTAAGCGCATGAGCATCGCCCAACACGGACCTGGTCAAAGGGCAGGACTATAGGGTCGGGGCCGCGAGTCCTGCGTCTTGGCCTTCACTTCGCCGGGCGCGATCTGGGTCCAGTACGGCCATCGCCGCCCGCTGCTTGACAATCACCGCCACCGCATGGCCGGTCAGCGCCTGCGGAGCCAGGCAGCCGTGGCGGTCGATGGGCTAGGACAGCGGTGCCGGTTGGGTTTTCCCGCCGGGTCGTCGGCGACCCGCGAAGTGGAGAGATTTTCAGTACGCCACCCGAAAAGTCGGGCTGTCTTCGGGGCGAGGGTGCCGCTGGTCGTACAGCCGGGTAGTGGCCACGTTGGCGTGGCCCAGCCATTCCTGCACCTTGGCGATGTCGGCGCCGTGCAGCAGGGCGTTGGTGGCGGCGGTGGCCCGCAGCGAATGCACGCAGAAGCCGCGCACGGCGGTATTGATCCCCACCTGCT
>JAGTSD010000069.1 GCA_018262135.1 Pseudomonadota bacterium
GCGCCCCCCCCGACCCTAGGACCTATGGCCGGCTGTTCGAACAGTGGCTGATTCTGGAGACTTGGCGTCAACTTCAATACGCGGGGTCGGAAACCCGTTTATTCTTCTGGCGCACCAATACCGGCGCCGAAGTGGATTTGCTGGTCGAACGCCATGGGGAACTGATCGGCGCCTATGAATTCAAGTCGGCCCCCGAGGTGGGGGGAGATGACTTTTCCGGTTTACGCGCTTTCCGCGGCGAGCATCCCGATGTTCCACTGTCGGTCGTTTACCGTGGGCAATGCGCCTACCGTACCGACGACATCCATGTCATTCCCTGGCAAAAGTTCGTGGAACTGGAGTGCTGAGGCCAAAAGGGGCAGGGGGCAGAGGACAGACTCCCTTCCCTTTGTCAGACAGGGCCTGGTAGGGGGTATGGACGGAGCCTCTCGCCGTCCCCTCAATCCTGGGCGTGGAAGGTCCGACCGGTGACGCCTTTGCTGTCTGGCCCCAGCAGATACAGATAGGTAGCGAGAATATCCTCGGGTTTGGCCCATTCGGCCGGGTCGCGTCCCGGATAGGCCCGCATCATCAGTTCGGTGCGAACCCGGCCTGGCTCGATGCTGTTGACCCGAATGGGAGTATTGGCCTCCAGTTCGCTGGCCAGCAACTTCATCAGCGTCTGGGCGCCGCTCTTGGCGACCGCGTAGGCACCCCAATAGGCTCGACCTTCCTCCCCGACCTGATCGGCGGTAAACACGACCGAGGCGTCGGGGGAGCGGTTCAGCAGGCCCAGCACGGCCTGGGTCAGCAGGAACGGCGCATTGAGGTTGACCTGCAAAATCCGGTACCAGAGTTCGATGTCGTAATTGACGATTGGCGTGAGCCCTGCGAACAGGGCGGCGTTGTGCAGCAGCCCGTCCAGCCGGCCAAATTCCGTCTCCAGGACGCGAGCCAGGTCGGCGTAATCCTTGGGCGTCGCGCCTTCCAGATTCATCGGGTAGATGGCCGGCTTGGGACCGCCCGCCTGCTCGATCTCATCATAGACCCGCTCCAGCTTGCGGATGGTGCGGCCCAGCAGAATCACGCTGGCGCCGTGGCTGGCTAACCGGCGCGCGGCGGCGCGGCCGATGCCGTCACCGGCACCCGTCACCAGAATGACCTGGTCTTTCAGCAGATCGGCGGCAGGCTGATAGTCCTTCATGGCGATACCTTGTATGCGCGAGGTTAATGAACACAGTTTACTATGGCGTTGCCGAGCGCCGGTAGCAGCGCTTTTCGTGACGGCGCAAGCGCCAGGCGAGCCACAGTTTGCGCAGCGGCGTCAGATGGGTGCGCTGTTCCAGCAACCGGTAGTCGTCCTCGGCGATTTCCTCCAGCAGCGCCAGCGCCAGTTCCAGGCGGATCAATAGACTGCACTGGGCGTGGCGGTCGGCATCCGGCAAGTATTCCAGCGCCCGGCGGTGATAGGCGCGAATTCGCTCGGCCTGAAAGGCGAACAGTTCTCGAACCCGATCCGTAGTTTGCGCCGCCAGCAGATCGCCGGGCTGGACGCCAAAGCGGCGCATTTCGTCCTCGGGAAAATAACACCGTCCCTGCCGAGCCTGGGCGCGCGCGTCGTACAACAGTTCGAATAACAGCAGCAGCGCGCCGGCCTCGTGGGCAAAGCGGGGAGTGGCGCGCCGGTCCTGGTAGCCCAGAATTTCGGCCGCCAGCAGCGCCGGAATGCTGCCGCGCCGATGTACGTACAAGGTCAGTTCGGTGAAACTGGGATAGACGCCATAGTCCAAATCCATCGCTACCCCGTCCAGGATTTCCCGAAAATATTCCTCGGGCAGATTAAACCGGCTCAACCGTGGGTGCAGGGCGCGAGTCACGGGATGCTGCGGTTCGCCCGCGAACAACCGACCGATCTCGGCCCGCCACCAGTCCAGCTTGACCTGGGCCACGCCCGGACCGCCGGACTCGCTGGCGATGGAGGCAGTTTCGAGCTGAAAAGCCTGGAGTGCGGTCAGCGTTTGCCGTTGAACATGCGGCAGTCCCAGCAGGCTGTAACGGAAATCCAAACCCTGGCGGGCCGCCAGGTCGTGGCAATAATCATCGGGACTCATGGGAATGGCGATCCGCTGGAATTGTTGATGGCGCGCGTTGATTCACTCGCCCTATCGTTGCTCGCGCAACAGTTGCCGTTCGCCTTCGCGCACCTGGGTGGAGCGAATGGTGGATAGAGAACTGTCTTCTTCCCTCAGTTCCTTGGCGGGGATATCGGGCGGTGGTCGGGCGCCATACTGAATCTTGCCCTCGGCGTCGGTCCAGGTGTAGATACGCTGGGTGGGCTGCACGGTCACCGGCTTGGCGTTGAGCTGGACCGGTTCACCGGCCTGGCCCGCCGGCAGGCGGTTGCCGTAATGCACCCGGCCGGCGGCATCCTTCCAGGTATAAACTTCGCCGTCGCCAGCAAACGCCAATGCGCCCGGCAGCGCCAGCAGTAACGCCCCTGCCAGGCGCAACCCTCGTCGGCCGATCCACGGATGATGACGCCGTGATTCAGATGAGCGGTTCAGGCCATTCATTGCTGGAGCTATCGCTAACGGGAACGATCAATACGGGCCGCTTGGACAACAGGGTGAGCCGGCGAGTGGTCGAACCCAGAAAATCAATGCGCCGGGCGCCACCGGTGTGGGTGCCCATGATGATCAGATCCGCTTCGCAACGGTCGGCCTCGTGCAGGATGACTTCGTAGGGAACGCCGCTGACCACGCGGATTTCCGAAATGATCGCGGTCTGCGCGAGCGTGGCGCCGAGTTCTTCCGCACAGAATGCTTCCAGCCGCTTGTGGAATTTCTCCAGGATGCCGTGGGTCGCTTCCTGATCCAGTTCCCGCGCCTTTTCCAGCGACAGATAGGATTCCATCAGGAACCGAACCGAATTGTTCAACGGCTCGACCACGTGCAGCAGGACAATCCGGGCGTTGTGTTGCTGGGCCAGACCGACCGCGTAACGAAAGACCGTGCGTGTATGGCTGCCTAGAGCGGTGGTGTACAGGATGGTCTTGATTTGGGGAAGCATAGCGCGCTCCGGGTTCGAGGTTACAATAGTCGCATGGCTGATGTTCAGGTCAGCCCGTTGACCCGTGATTTGGTGATTTTTAGTGTAGTCCCTGATGTGCTCTATTTTGCCTCAGTCAGCAAGGGAGACTAAACTATATTGTCAACTATCAGAAACCGGTGGAGCGTCTCTGCGTCTTCCGCCGAAACCACCGACGAGCGCGACAATGAACGATCAGAAGTACGACGTCATCGTGATCGGTACCGGCCCCGGAGGAGAGGGAGCCGCCATGAAAGCCGCCAAAGACGGAAAGTCGGTGGCGGTCATCGAGAAACACCACCTGGTCGGCGGGGGCTGCACCCATTGGGGCACCATCCCGTCCAAGGCGCTGCGGCACGCCATCAACCGGATGTTGGAGTTCAACACCA
Source organism: Pseudomonadota bacterium (assembly GCA_018262135.1). Taxonomy (GTDB): domain Bacteria; phylum Pseudomonadota; class Gammaproteobacteria; order Competibacterales; family Competibacteraceae; genus Contendibacter. The sequence continues at coordinate 3,456 of JAGTSD010000069.1, forward strand.
GCCCGGCGTTCCGTTCTGCGCTCGGCCATGCTCTGAAGCTGTCCTATCCCGATCTGTTACGCTCTGCTGAATCCGTGATCGCCCGCCAGACGGCCATGCGCCGGGATTTTTACGAGCGTAACCGGGTCCGGCTCTACCACGGTCACGCCAAATTCCTCGACGCGCACACCCTGGAAGTGCGTTCCGGCCAGAAGACCGAGCCGACCATCCTGACGGCCGATGCCTTCGTCATTGCCTGCGGCTCGCATCCATTCCGGCCCCGCGATATTGACTTCAACCACCCCCACCTCTTCGATAGCGACACCCTGCTCAGCATGTCTACCACGCCCCGTTCCATTCTCATCTACGGTGCGGGGGTGATCGGCTGCGAGTACGCCAGCATCTTCCGCAACATGGGCTGTAAGGTGGACCTGGTGGACACTCGCGCGCAACTGCTGTCCTTCCTCGATGACGAAATCGCCCATGCCCTTAGCTATCACCTGCGCGACCAGGGCGTGATGATCCGCCACAATGAGGAATACGAGGCGGTGGAGGGCCTGCCGGACGGCGTGGTGATGAGCTTCAAGTCCGGCAAGCGGATCAAGGCTGACGTGCTGCTGTGGGCCAACGGTCGCACCGGCAATACCGCCAACATGGGGCTGGAAGATCTGGGTGTCGTGCCCAACAGCCGTGGCCAGATCAAGGTGGATGAGAACTACCGCACCGCCCTGCCGCACATCTACGCGGTGGGCGACGTGATCGGCTATCCCAGCCTGGCCAGTGCTGCCTATGATCAGGGCCGCTTCGCCGCGACCCATCTGCTCAGCGGCGTTTGCGACCATCATCTGGTGGACTACATCCCAACCGGCATTTACACCTCACCGGAGATCAGTTCGGTGGGTCGCACCGAGCGCGAACTGACCGAGGCGCGGGTGCCCTACGAGGTTGGTCACGCCTATTTCAAGAGCCTGGCGCGCGCCCAGATCACCGGCCGCACCGTCGGGATTCTCAAGCTGCTGTTCCAGCGCGACACCCTGGAAATTCTGGGCATTCACTGCTTCGGCGACCAGGCGGCCGAGATCGTCCACATCGGCCAGGCGATCATGGCCCAGCGGGGCGAAGCCAACAGCATCCAGTACTTCGTCAATACCACGTTCAATTATCCGACCATGGCCGAGGCCTATCGGGTGGCGGCGTTGAACGGTTTGAATCGGCTGGCCTGAAGCGGAGAAACCCATGGACATCACCCCTTATCTGAAACTGATGGTTGACAAAAGCGCCTCCGACCTGTTTTTTCATGTTGGCGCGCCGGTCAACATCAAAATTGACGGCGTGGTGCGCCCGATCGGGAACAAAGTACTGGGACCCGGTCAGGTGCGCGAGATCGCCTATTCGGTCATGAAGGACGACCAGGTCAAGGAGTTCGAACACGAATGGGAACTCAACTTCGCGATTCCCCTGCACGGGGTCGGGCGGTTCCGTTCCAACGTGTTCCGGCAGCGCGGCGAAGTGTCCATGGTGATCCGCTACATCAAGGGCGATATTCCCCAGGTGGAGGAGCTGGGTCTGCCGTCCCTGCTGCGGCAACTGGTGATGGAAAAGCGCGGTCTGGTGATGCTGGTGGGTGCCACGGGCTGTGGCAAATCCACCACCCTGGCGGCGATGATTGACCATCGCAACTCCAGCGCACCGGGCCACATCATTACCGTCGAAGATCCGATTGAATTTACCCACCAACACAAGAAATCGGTGATCGCCCAGCGCGAAATCGGTATTGATACTCACAGCTATGAAAACGCTCTGCGCAGCGCCATGCGCGAGGCGCCGGACGTGATTCTGGTGGGCGAGGTCCGCGCCCGCGAGGTGATGAAGTACGTGCTGACCTTCGCCGAGACCGGCCATCTGGTGCTGACCACCCTGCACGCCAACAGCGCCAACGGTGCCCTGGAGCGCATCGTCAACTTCTTCCCGGAGGACGTTCGGCCGCAGTTGCTGATGGACCTGGCGCTGAATCTGCGCGCCATCATCTCGCAACGGCTGATCCGCTCGCTGAGCGGCGGCCTGGTGCCGGCGGTGGAAGTGTTGCTGAATACGCCCTACATCGCCGATCTGATCCAGAAGGGCAAGATTGATTACGTCAAGGACGCGATGGAACAGTCCACCGAATCGGGTACCCAGACCTTCGATCAGTCACTGTTCAAACTGTACCGTGAAGGCAAGATTTCCAGGGAGGAAGCCATCAAGAACGCCGATTCCAAGAACAATGTTGGCTTGCAAATCCGGTTGGCCGAGGGCGCGGAGTCTACCCCCAGCCGGCGAGCGGCCAGCATGGCCGATCTGGCCATTCATGACGAAGAAGATAACCGGGGTCAGACGTTTGGCCTCTGAACGAGCGGCATCCGCCCGCCGCATGGCGGACATCGCGCCGTTCCACGTCATGGCGCTGCTGGCCCGCGCCCGGGAACTGGAAGCGACGGGCCGCTCCATCATCCACATGGAAGTCGGCGAACCGGATTTTCCGACCGCCGCCCCGATCATCGCCGCCGGCCAGCGGGCGCTGGCGGAGGGCCGCACCCGCTACACGGCCGCCGCCGGTTTGCCGGAATTGCGCCAGGCGATCAGCGACCACTACCGGGAGCGGTATGGGGTGGCGGTTCCCGCGCGGCGCATCCTGATCACTCCCGGCGCTTCGGGCGCGCTGCAACTGGCGACGGCGGTGCTGATCAATCCCGGCGACCGGGTGTTGCTGGCCGATCCGGGCTATCCCTGCAACCGGCATTTCGTGCGGCTGGTGGAAGGCGAGGCGGTGGGAATTCCGGTCGGGCCGGAGACCGGCTATCAGCTTACCGCCGATCTGGTGGAGCAATATTGGGACGAGCGGACGGTCGCGGTGCTGCTGGCCTCGCCGGCCAATCCCACCGGCACGGTGATCGCACCCGATGAGGTGGCGGCCATCGTCGCTACGGTCGAGGCGCGCGGCGGGCGGGTGATCATGGACGAGATCTATCACGGTCTGGTGTACGGCGCGCCAGTACAAACTGCGCTGGCGGTTTCGGAGCGGGTTCTGGTCGTCAACAGCTTTTCCAAATATTACGGGATGACCGGCTGGCGGCTGGGCTGGCTGGTCGCGTCGGACGATGGCGTCGGTGACGCCGAGAAGCTGGCGCAGAACCTGTACTTGGCGGCGTCCACCCCGGCGCAATACGCGGCGCTGGCGGCCTTTAACCCGGAGGCGCAGGCGATTTTCGAGGAGCGGCGGCGGGAATTTCAGGCGCGGCGGGATTTTTTGCTGCCGGCGCTGCGCGAGCTGGGTTTTCACATCCCCGTCACCCCGGATGGTGCGTTCTATCTCTACGCCGACTGCGGCCGTTTCACTGACGACAGCTACGGGTTCGCCCTGCGCCTGCTGGAGGAAACCGGCGTCGCTATCACGCCAGGCATTGATTTCGGCCACCACCGGCCGCAACAGCACGTCCGCTTTGCCTACACCAACGCGATTCCGCAACTGGCCGAGGGGGTGGAGCGGCTAAGGCGGGTAAATCGTTAGGGTCAGGTCTTGTCTTTTGCCTTTCCAGAGTTTCAGCCTGGCCCCTCTGTTGACCTGATTGCCAGGCGACCGAGGAGCCCTGATGAACCGGAGACTGAAGGTGGAGCTATTCGAACAGACCCGACGGGAAAATGAGTTTGGCATCGAGACCATTACCGCCGGAATCACCGGGTCCTGCCCGATCCCGCCGGTGGCTGAGTTACTGGACTCAAGGAGATGCAGGTTTGTCACATGGATGGCTTGTTGCGGCTGAGTGTGTTTTTTTGAGGGAGAAGCGAGCCAGGGTTGTATGGAGTCTCAGAAAACCACTATTAAAACATCGCCTTACTCTGACTGGCGAAAAATTATAACGTTTCGGATAACCGGCTAGGGATGGAGCGCAGCGGAATTGCCAGCCCGTGTTGATGCAGTTGTTGGGCGTCCCGTCCCTAATTCAGCGCTACCGCCTCGAACCGTGCGCTTACAGCGTCTGTCGCATCCAGAAGTTCGAGGTGGCTGCCGCGGATGCGGTAGCGCTCCACATGCTCCAGCGCCTTGAGGAGCCGTTTCTCCTGGTCCATGCCATCGGGACAGGACATCATGGTCGCCGCCATGCGGCCGAAACGCAGCCGGTCACCGTTGAGCTCGAAGCTGCCGGTCATGCGGTTGCAGCCGCCGCTCCCGGCGACACGCAACGCGTCGGTAGCAAACCTCAGGTGCGCTTCGCGCTGCTTGGTGGCCGCAGATGCGGGGTTGTCGCCCAGGCGCACGAGCTTCCAATAGGTACCACGCAGGGGGCTATCAGCCAAGGTGTTGCCACAGCTTTCGCGAGGCCAGACGGCGATGAATCGCTCAACCACCAATGTCCTTTGCATTGGGCGGCCTTCCTCCAGCGACGGGCGCTCTGTAATCAGGCCCTCCAGGCTCGCCAACAGGGGCTGCCCCGGTTGTAGGCTGGCCTGGAGATACGCAGTCTC
>JAGTSD010000374.1 GCA_018262135.1 Pseudomonadota bacterium
GCCGACCGTTATGTCGAAACCGCCGCGCCGGTCCAGGCGGTGACGCCCGAGGGCGAATTCCATGCCGTCGGGGCGCGTGCCTGGCTGGATCAGGAACGGCTGGAACTGCTTTCCGAGGTGAGAGGTGTCTATGAACCCCCCAAGCGTTAAATTCGGGCTGGCGGTCGCGCTGACGCTGGCGGCGCCACTGGCCGCCGCCCTGCCGGAAGACCGCACCCAGCCCATTCACCTGGAGGCCAGTCGCGGCCAGTTGGATCAAAAGACCGGCATCAGCGTCTACGAAGGCAACGTGGTCATCACCCAGGGTTCGATGCGGCTGACCGCCGACACCGTCACCATCTACGTCAAGGACAACAACTTCCAGCGGATGGAAGCGACCGGCGCCCCGGCGAACCTGCGCTACCGGCCGACGGCGGACAAGCCGGAGATCCAGGGCGCCAGCCAGCGGGTCGAGTACGATGTCGCCGGCGCCAAGGTGATCATGAGCGGCAGCGCCCGGCTGACCCAGGGCCAGGACACGTTCACCGGCGAGCGGGTGGAATACGACCTCAAGGGTGACGTGGTGCGGGCGCGCGGCGCCGGCGACAATGGCCGGATTCAGTTCACCATCCAGCCGCGGACCCAGGAGCCGGCGACCGCCAGGAAACCCTGAGCATGACCCAACTGATCGCCAAGGAAATCGTCAAGCACTACCGCAAGCGGGTGGTGGTGGATGCGGTGTCGCTGACCGTTGCCAGCGGCGAGGTCGTCGGGCTGCTGGGGCCGAACGGCGCCGGCAAAACCACCAGCTTTTACATCATGGTGGGGCTGATTCACTGCGACGAGGGTCGGGTGCTGCTGGACGACCGCGATCTCACCCATTTGCCGATGCACGCGCGGGCGCGGCTGGGGGTGGGCTACCTGCCCCAGGAGCCGTCGGTGTTCCGCCGGCTGTCGGTCCGGGACAACGTGCTGGCGATTCTGGAAACCCGCCGCGATCTCTCCCACCCCGAGCGCCGGGCGCGAGCCGAGGAACTGTTGCACGAACTGCATGTCGGCCACCTGAGCGACAGCATGGGCATCAACCTGTCGGGCGGCGAGCGCCGGAGGGTGGAAATCGCCCGGGCGCTGGCGGCCGACCCGGCCTTCATCTTGCTGGACGAGCCGTTCGCCGGCGTGGACCCCTTGTCGGTTCTGGATATCCAGCGCATCATCGAACACCTGCGCGAGCGCCGCATCGGGGTATTGATCACCGATCACAACGTGCGGGAGACGCTGGGCATCTGTGATCGCGCCTACATTCTCAACGAAGGCCAGGTGATCGCCGAGGGCGATCCCGCCGCGATTCTCGCCAACCAGCAGGTGCGCCAGGTCTATCTGGGCGAATCGTTCCAGTTGTGACCGACCGACGCGCGCCAGCCGCGCTGTCATAACGTTTAAAACCGACTAGACTGAGGGGTAGATCGAGTTTCACGGCTGTGGAGTAGGATTGAATTGTTATGAAACAGTCATTGCAGCTACGCCTGGGTCAGCAACTGACGATGACCCCCCAACTGCAACAGGCGATTCGTCTGTTGCAGCTATCCAGCCTGGATCTCCAGGCGGAGGCGCAAGCCATCCTCGACTCCAATCTGATGCTGGAGCGCAGCGACGAGCCCCAGGATCTGCCCGTGCAGCCGGAGACCCTGGCCGCCCAGGTGGCGGCGGACGCCCGCCCTGAAACCGAACTCAACGCCGCGCCGACCGACACCACCCTGCCGGACGAACTGCCGGTGGACAGCGCCTGGGAAGACATTTACGAGTCGTATGACGGCGAGACCCGCTATTCGCGCGGCGAGGACGAGGACTGGGATCCCTACGAGCGCTACGCCGGCGCCGGCGAATCCCTGCGCGATTATCTGTACTGGCAGATGCGGCTGACTCCGTTCACCGAACGCGACATGGTGATCGCCACCACCCTCATCGACGCCATCGATGAATCCGGCTATCTGACGCTGCCGCTGGCGGAGATCTGCCAGGGTCTGCGCGACGAATTCGCGGTGACGCCGGCCGAGGTCGAGGCGGTGCTCCAGCGGGTGCAGCGCTTCGATCCGCAGGGCGTCGGCGCCCGCACTCCGGCGGAATGCCTGCTGCTGCAACTGGAAGCGCTGCCGGCGGCCACGCCCTGGCTGGCCGAGGCCCGCCTTCTGGTCGGGCAGCATCTGGAACTGCTGGCCAACCACGATTTCGCCGCCCTGATGCGGCGGCTCAAGGTCTCGCGCGAGGCGTTGCAGGGGATCGTGAGCCTGATTCAATCGCTGAATCCGCATCCCGGCGCCCGCCTGTCCAACGCCGCGCCGCAATATGTCATCCCGGACGTGCTGGTCTACCGCCAGCGTAACATCTGGCGCGTCGAACTGAATACCGAGAGCACGCCCAAGCTGCGCATCAACGCCCGTTACGCCGCCCTGACGCGCCGCGCCGGCAAAAACGGCGATATCGCCTGTCTCAAGAACCATTTGCAGGAAGCCCGCTGGTTCCTGAAAAGCCTGCAAAACCGCAACGAAACCCTGCTCAAGGTGGCGACCTGCATCGTCGAGCGCCAGCGCGAATTCCTGGAGCAGGGCGACGAGCACATGAAGCCACTGATCCTGCGCGACATCGCCGAGGTGCTGGGCATGCACGAATCCACGATCTCGCGGGTGACGACGCAGAAGTACATGCATACCCCGCGCGGCATCTACGAGCTGAAGTATTTCTTTTCCAGCCACGTCGGCACCAGCGATGGCGGCGAGTGCTCCTCCACCGCCATCCGCGCCATGATCCGCAAGCTGATCCAGGCCGAGGATCCCGGCAAGCCGCTCAGCGATGACAAAATCGCCAAACTGCTCGAAGCGGAAGGGATTCAGGTCGCGCGGCGGACGGTG
>JAGTSD010000375.1 GCA_018262135.1 Pseudomonadota bacterium
GCCCGCAGCGGCGAACTGTGGCGGGTGGAGCGGGACTAGCGATGCGCCTGCTGCTGGTTGAAGACGACGCCCTGCTGAGCGGTCGCCTGCGCATTGATCTGGAGCAGGCCGGTTTCGCGGTGGATGTGGCGAACAACGGTGTGGACGCCGAATTCATGGGCGAATCCGAACCCTACGACGTGGTGGTGCTGGATCTGGGCCTGCCCGGCCGGGCCGGGCTGGACGTGCTGCGCCACTGGCGCGAGGCCAACAACCCAGTGCCGGTGCTGATTCTGACCGCCCGCGACGCCTGGCACGAAAAAGTGGACGGCTTCAAGGCCGGCGCTGATGATTACCTTGGCAAACCGTTCCACGTGGCCGAGCTGCTGGCCCGGCTCCAGGCCCTGCTGCGGCGCGGCGTCGCCCGACCGCACGGTCCGTTGCGAGCCGCCGGTCTGGAACTGGACGAGGACACCCAGACCGCGCGGATTCTGGCCACGGATGAAACCTTCGAACTGACCGGCACCGAATTCCGCCTGTTGCGCTACTTCATGCGCCATCCCGGCCGCGTGCTATCCAAAAGCCGGCTGGCCGAGCACGTCTACGATTACGACGCCGAGCGCGACAGCAACGTGCTGGAGGTCTACATCAACCGGCTGCGCCGCAAGTTCGGCCGCGAACTGATCGTTACCCGGCGTGGCCAGGGCTACATCCTCGGAGCCGGGGAAGGATGACCTCGCTGCAAGCCCGGTTGTCCGCCGGTTTGATCCTGGCGCTGGCCCTGCTGACTGTCCTGGCGGTCGCCGTCGGCGGCTATTCGCTGCGCCAGATGGCTGAGGACTTCGTCGCCGCGCGCCTGGAGCACGATCTGGAAGCCGTGCTGGCGGCCCTGAGCTTCGATGCCAACGGCCAGCCGCAACTGGCCGCCGACCGGATCGGCGCCAACTTCCGCCAACCGTATTCGGGCCACTATTACCAGATTGAAACTGCCCGCGGCGAACTCAGTTCCCGTTCGCTGTGGGACGCCGACTTGACGCTGCCGCCGCTCGCCCCCGACCGCGTTACCCGAGCTTTCATTACCGGCCCGCAGGAGCAGCGGCTGTTGCTGGTGGGTCGAATTTTCCGGGTTCAGGATCGGCCGGTCGCCATCGCCGTGACTGAGGATTTCACGCCGGTGAACGCCGGTCTGCGCCGCCTGCTGGTGGAATTGATCGTCATTGCCGGCGTGCTGTTCGGCGCGCTGCTGTGGTTGCAACGGCTGATCGTGCGGCGCGGCCTGGCGCCATTGGAGCAGGTCCGACGCGAGCTGCCCCGGCTGGCGCGCGGGGAAATTCCACAACTGTCGCTGGAAGCGCCCGCCGAGGTGCGGCCGCTGGTCGCCGAACTCAACCGCCTGCTCGACTTGCTGAACCAGCGCCAGCGCCGTTCCCGCCATGCCCTGGGCAATCTTGCCCATGCGCTGAAAACGCCGCTGACCGCCCTGACTCAACTCGCCGAGCAACCCCCGCCGCCCGGCGATGCCACCGGCTGGTGGCAGGATTTGCGCCGGCAACTCCAGCACATCCGTGCCCTGACCGAGCGCGAACTCAAACGGGCGCGCATCGCGGGCGGTGGAGCGCCCGGCCAGCGGGTGTTGCTCGACCGGGAGGTAGCCGATCTGATCGCGACCCTGCGCCGCATTCACCGCGACCGGGAATTGGCCATCGAAGCCCGGATTCCGCCGGGCAGCGGGTTCGCCGGCGACCGCGACGACTTGCTGGAACTGCTGGGCAACCTGCTGGATAACGCCTGTCAGTGGGCGGAGAGCAGGGTACGGCTGACCGTCGGCGCAAACACGGATACGCTTTACCTGCGAATCGAGGACGACGGGCCGGGTTGCCCTCCGGATCAGTTGGAAGCGTTGCAGCAACGCGGGACGCGAATTGACGAATCCCGCGCCGGCTACGGGCTGGGCCTGGCCATTGCTGGCGACATTGTCGCGCAATACGGCGGAACCCTGCGGTTGGGCCGCTCCGAGGATCTGGACGGCTTTCTCGCCGAGGCGGTGTTGCCCTGTCCGTCGGTCGGCAACGCATGAAAAACCCCGCGCGAAGCGGGGCAGGGTGGTTTCAGGGGGGGTCAGGCCGCTTCACTTTCCAGCGCATGGTGATGATTGGCGGCGAAGTGATCCAGAACCTCCTTCCAATGCCGTGCTTCCTGTGGATGGCCATGAGTCTTGGCCATTTCGATATCATCCTCGATGATATGTTCGATACGCGCTTCGCCCTTGGGGTCGTGAACCAGCCAGCAGCCCATTTCGGCGGCGACAATTTCCGGCACATGCTCGTGTTCGGCGATGGCCGCGATTTCCTCTTCGTCCAGGTCGCTCAACCCGACGCAATCCTCGAAGCTCAACATGACACGTCTCCCCATCTCGACTGCTATCCGCACATTCCCAAAATAAAAAACCGAACTACCCTCCACGACCCTGACGGGGTCGTCTCCGGCAGTCCGGCTGTCCTGAAAATCCTTGCAGGATCCGCGACTTTCCGCCCCTATCTTACGGTAGGTTCGGCCTTGTCCTGAATGGTTTAACGGTGAATAGCATAACACAATAGACCATAATTTGCTTGAGTTATTTCCACGGGCGTAACGATCCATGAATGCTTTGAACGCCAACCTCCAGGCCGAACTCGAAGACCGGTTGCGGTTTGAAACCCTGCTGGCCGAACTCTCGGCGCGTTTTGTCAACCTGCCCCCCGAGCGGGTGGACCGGGAAATCGAGGATGCCCTGCGCTGCCTCGTCGAGGCGTTGCAGGCGGATCGCTCGGCCTTGGGGCGCCTGACCGAGGACGGCCGGGATTTCGTCGTGACCCATTCGTTCGCCTTGCCGGGGATCGACACGTTTCCCCTGGTCCCCTCCCTG
>JAGTSD010000376.1 GCA_018262135.1 Pseudomonadota bacterium
CAGATCGCCGAAGTGCAACGCCAGTTCGGCCGCCTTGCTGGGGGTGCGGTTGGCGATGATCAGTTGCGCCGGCTTTTCCGCCAGCAAGGGTTGCAACACTCCCCGCGCCGCGCCGCCCGCCCCCAGCAGCAGAATGCGCCGACCCGCCAGCGTATAACCGTGGTTAATCTTGAGATCGCGCACCAGCCCCGGCCCATCGGTGTTATCGCCGCGCACACCAGTGGATTCAAAGCGCAGGGTGTTGACCGCGCCGGCCCGCTCGGCGCGGGCGCTGAGCAGGTCGGCGAACACCCAGGCATCCCGCTTGAACGGGATGGTCACGTTGAGCCCCTTGCCGCCCGCCGCTCGGAACGCCCGCGCCGCCGCCGCAAACCCCCCCAGTTCCACCAGAATGGCGCGATATTCCAAATTCTGGCCGGTCTGGGCCGCGAACAGCGTATGAATATCCTTGGTTCCGCTTCAGCGGCGCCCGCAATCGTTGCTCGAATTCCAGCGGCGGGACATATTGCAGTATTACTTCATCGTTGTCGCCCAGTAGCAGGTCCAATCCCAGCGCCGGATACAGCCAGTGCGTCCCGTCCTTGACCACGATCCGCTCGGCTGGCTCGCCAAAACGCTTGCGGATCAGGTCGGCGTCGAACTTGACCACTGGCCTGTACGTGATGGCCGTCACAACCGCGTCCAGCGCTGTGTTGGCATCCGCCTCGGCAACCGGATAGCGCCGACTACCGTCAGTGGTGGGCCTGCCTTCGCCGGCGTGGGTTCGCAAGGCGTTCAGTGTATCCTCGGCCAGATGGGCCACCAGCACCATTTGAACGTTCAGCCCGCCAAGCACCGCGTCCCGGAAATACGCTTCCAGGCTCAAACGGCCTTCCGGGTTCTGGAACACGCCCAGTTCGTAGCGCCGGCCCAGTTTGGCCACGGCGTCGCGCACGGTGTTCTGACCCAGGGTCAGGCCGAACACCGTGAGGGTCGCGCCATCCGGACTGGCGGCGACCTGCCAGGGCAGGTCCTGGCCCGGCGTGGAAGACTGGCCGCCGGGCGGGCGCATGATCGCCAGAAAGAAGACGCTGAGCGCGATGCCCAATGCGGCCAGCAGCAGAATCTTCCAGTGTTTCACCACGCCCGCAGCCAACCTGCTACCTGCCTCGCGAAATAGGTCAGAATCGCGTCTGCCCCAGCCCGCTTGATGCCCAACAGCGATTCCATGATCACCGCTTTTTCATCGAGCCAGCCGTTGCGCGCGGCGGCCAATAACATCGCGTACTCACCGCTGACCTGATAGACGAAGGTGGGCACGGCGAACTGATCCTTGACCCGGCGCACGATGTCCAGATAGGGCATTCCCGGCTTGATCATCACGATGTCCGCCCCCTCCTCCAGATCCATCGCCACCTCGCGCAGCGCCTCATCGCTGTTGGCCGGGTCCATCTGATAGCTGTACTTGTTGCCCTTGCCCAGCGCCCCCGCCGAACCGACCGCGTCGCGGAACGGGCCGTAAAAACTGGAGGCGTACTTGGCAGAATAGGCCAGGATGCGGGTATGGATGAAGTCGTTGGATTCCAGCGCCTCGCGGATCGCGCCGATGCGCCCGTCCATCATGTCCGACGGGGCGACGACGTCTGCGCCCGCCTCGGCATGTGACAGCGCCTGCCGCACCAGCACGCTGACGGTTTCGTCGTTCAGCACGTAGCCGGACTCATCCACCAGACCGTCCTGGCCGTGGCTGGTAAACGGGTCCAGCGCCACGTCGGTAATCACGCCCAGTTCGGGCAGATGCGTCTTGAGCGCCTGCACCGCCCGTTGCGCCAAACCTTCGGGGTTATACGCCTCGGCGGCGTCCAGGGATTTCGCCTCGGGTGGCGTGACCGGAAACAGCGCCACCGCTGGCACGCCCAGCGTCGCCAGCATCTCGGCCTCGCGCAGCAGTTGGTCGATGCTCAGCCGTTCTACCCCTGGCATCGAGGCCACCGGCTCACGCTGGTTCCAGCCTTCGATCACGAACAGCGGCTGAATCAGATCGGCGGTAGTGAGTACGGTCTCCCGCGCCAGCCGGCGCGAGAAGTCATTGCGGCGCATCCGGCGCGGGCGGGCGCCGGGAAACTGGCCGACGACAATCTGGGGCAATCGGGACACGGGACTTCTCTCCAAGAGTTTGCATCAATCAGATGTGGCATTATAACCCAACCGCTAGCGCCACCCGTGCTGTCAGGCTGGAGAGCGATAACCGATCAAATTTTGTGGGAACCTGCTTGCGGGGACAGTTCGCAAGGTTGGATCAACGGATTCCCAGCGCTGGCCATTTGCAACACCGGAGACAGGATCATGCGATTTTCGAAGCCAGGTCAAAACGCCCGATTCGCGCTGATCGGCGCCTTGCTGCTGCTGAGCATCCTGCCGAATCTGGGTGCCTGGGCTGCTCCAGAGGCGATCGGCCGCCTGACCGAGGCGCGGGGTGTGGTCGAGCTCAACGGCACCGTGGCCACGACCGGCGCCGAACTGCGCCTGGGGATGCGGGTGATTACCGGCGTTGATGGCCGGGCCGTGCTGACGTTCGCCGACGGCCAGACCGTGCTGCTCGTTCCCAACTCGGTCTTTTGGATCAAGGACTACCGCTATGCCAAAAACCAGCCTCGGGAAAACCGTTCTGCTACGGAATTGCTCAAGGGTGGCATGCGCTTCATTTCTGGAACGATAGCCAAGGAGACGCCCGAAGTGGTCAACATTGAAACCCCCGTCGCCACCATCGGTATTCGCGGCACCGACTTCACAGTGGCCTTGGGCAGTCTGTGCCTGTTGGTGCGGGAAGGCGCGATCATCGTGACCGCAGGCGGCAAGAGCCTGGTCGCACAGGCCGGTCAGATCGTATTCGTGCCGGAGGCCGGCAAGTCGCCCCGATTGATACCACCATCTGAATTGCGCGCCCCCTGCCCCACCCCCCAGGATGCTGGCGCCGTCGCCCCGCCCGCCACTGCAACGGCCGGTTGTGCGTGCCGCGACCTGCTGATGATAACCGGCGCCGATGCCCTGGCGCCCCCGTCTATCATGACCACCCCCACAGCTCCCCCTGCGGCCGCTGCGCCTTCTGCGGCCTCTGCGGCTCCTGCGACCACCACCGCCACGAACGCGGCGGCCGCAGCAGCGGC
>JAGTSD010000377.1 GCA_018262135.1 Pseudomonadota bacterium
TGAACACCAGAGCATCGAGGCCGCCCAGCGCAGCGGCGAGCGAACCCAGCTCCCGGCCGATGCGGTAGACGAACAGCTCCACCGCGAATTTCGCCCGCGGCTCGTCGGAAGCGAGCAGGGTGCGCATGTCGCTGGAGATGCCCGAGACGCCGAGCAGGCCCGACTGCTGGTAGAACAGCTTTTCGATGGCGCGGGCGTCCATCTTCAGTTTGTCCACCAGATACAGGACGACGCCGGGATCGAGATTGCCGCAGCGGGTCCCCATCGGCAGTCCGTCCATGGCGGTGAAGCCCATGGTGCTGGCCATGCTCTGGCCGTCGTGGATCGCGCACATGCTGGCGCCGTTGCCCAGATGCAGCACCACGGTACGTCCGGCCGCCGCACAGGGATCGACCTGGGGCAGAACCGAGGCGATGTACTCGTAGGAAAGACCGTGGAAGCCGTAGCGGCGCACGCCCCGCTCCGTGATTTCGCCTGCGGCAACTGCGGTTGGTTGGCTAACAACAACCGAATCGGTTTGAGGTTGTGGGGCTGGTGCAAGGGCGCCAGCGGGATGAATTGCTCCAGGTGTCCGGCGATCTCGGCAGTCAGTCGCACCGGCGCGGCGTAGTCGAGACCACCGTGCACCACCCGGTGGCCGACGGCGGCGAGCCGGTGTTCGCCGAGCTGCTCGCGCAGGAAGCCGGCCAGATAAGTGATGGCGCCGTCGTGGCCGAACGGTTCACCCGCCGCCCATTGTCGTTCGCCGACCATGGCGCCCGCCGCGTCCTTGGCCTTGAACCGGGGCGTGGTGTAGAGACCCTCGATTTGCCCCCCCAGCAACAGGTCGAGCGCTTCGCCCCGTTCCAGGAACAGCGAGAACTTGATGCTGGACGAGCCCGCATTGACCACCAGAATCGCGTCGCTCATCACGCCACCGCCTTGCTCGCGCTTTGCCGCCGCGCCTGGGCGACCAGCGCGGCCACCGCGCAGGACGCCAGCCGGGTCGTCACCGAATCGGCGCGGCTGGTCAGGATGATCGGCACCCGTGCGCCCAGCACGATGCCAGCCGCGTCGGCCTCGGCCAGGAAGGTCAGGCTCTTGGCCAGCATGTTGCCCGCTTCCAGATCGGGCACCACCAGAATGTCGGCCAGCCCCGCCACCGGCGAATCGATCTTTTTGATCTGGGCCGCTGCCAGGTTGATGGCGTTGTCCAGCGCCAGCGGGCCATCCAGAATACCGCCGGTGATCTGACCTCGATCCGCCATCTTGCACAGGGCGGCGGCTTCCACCGTGGACGGCACCTTGGGGTTGACCGTTTCCATGGCGGACAGGATCGCCACTTTCGGTTGGTCGAGACCCAGAGCGCGGACGAGGTCGATGGCGTTCTGGACGATGTGAACCTTGTCTTCCAGGGTCGGGAAGATGTTGATCGCCGCATCGGTGACGATGATCGGCCGGTCCAGATTCGGCACGTCCATGATGAAGGCGTGGCTGATGCGCCGCTCGGTGCGCAGTCCCGTCCCCGTCCGCACCACCGCGCCCATCAGTTCGTCGGTGTGCAGGCTGCCCTTCATCAGTAGTTCGGCCTTGCCTTCGCGCACCAGCTGCACCGCCATCTCTGCCGCGGCGTGGCTGTGCGGCGCGTCCACGATTTCGTAGCTTGAGATGTCCAGTTGAAACTGAGCCGCCACGGCTTCGATCCTGGCGCGGGGGCCGACCAGGATCGGTTGCAGAATGCCTAGTTCCGCCGCTTCCACCGCGCCTCTGAGCGAACTTTCGTCGCAGGGGTGGGCGACGGCGGTCGGCACTGGGGTCAGGGCTTTACACCGGGCGATCAGCCGTTCGTATTTCTCGTGCTTGCGTTCCATAAAATACCGTCCTTTGTTCAGTAGCGATCAGCCGGTTTTGCCCGAACCGGTTTCAGCCGGTTCGACGGCCTGGAACAGTTGTTCGATCCGCGCCAGCCGTTCGGCCCGTTCGCCGGTGGGCTTGCCGACGGCGGACACGACCTGATGGATCTTGGCGAGCGCCTCCGCCCGAAGGGCCGCATCGGCGGGCAACATCTTCGGGATCGCGGCCAGCGCGCCGTCGCGGTCGAGCAGCAGCGCGAAGAATTGCTCGCGCAGCGTGCGCTTGAACTCCTCCAGGGTCATCCCCTCGTGGCCAGCGGCGCGCATCTGGCGCAGCACCTCGAAGGCCCGTTCGTCCACGCCCGGTCCGGCCATGCCGATGTAGACCAGGCTGCGGATCGCCGCTTCGCGCCAGCCGCCCTCGGCGAGACGGGCCTTGAGTTCGGCGATCCGCTGCTGGATGAAGGCGATCCGCTCCGGTTCCAAACCGGGGTGCCGGCGCGGTGGCTCGTCCGCGGCCCGCAGTCCGACCAGCGCTTGCAACAGCGGCGAGCTGTAGATCGCCAGGAAAATCTGCTCCATGCTGCGATCCCGCAGATCGCGATAGCCGTCGAGGGCGGCGATGATCCCGTCCGAGATCATGGCCTGCACCTGGAGCAGGGGATTGTCGGGTGAAGTGGGCTGGCGCTGTTGGCGGATCTGCTCGGCGAGCTGCGCGATTTGCCGCATCAGCGGATTGCGGTCCGAAAAGAGTTCGAAGGGCAATTCGGACGGGTTCAGCTTGTGCAGCCATTCGGTGGTCTGCGTGCTGGCGAACGCCTGGACGAAGGGCTGGAACAGGGTGCGGTAGAGGCCGAGGTTGACCTCCGACACGCGCCGCGCGGTCGCGAAGCGGCGCTCGTTCTCCGGATCGGGCCGGACGATGGCGCGCAGATCGTCCAGGGTGCGCGGTTCGAAGCGCACGATCCAGTCGCCGCTCACCAGATCCGGGTTGGCGGCGTCGGCGGTCTTGGGGGTCATCACCGCTTCGTACAGACCGGGCGGCAGCACGTCGATCAGGTCGATGTTGGAAGAGAATTCCTGATGCTCCTTTTTGGCGACGCCACCGGACACGAAGATGCCCAGATGGCCGATGCTTTCATGGATGGCATAGACAATCGTCTGGCCGCCGGCGCGGAGGTCGTCGTCCTTCTGGTACAGATCGACGATCCAGCCCAGCGCCTGCTGGGGCGGGGTGATGTTGTCGCCCTTGGAGCAGAAACAGAGGATCGGCGAGCGGATGTTGCGCAGGTCGATCCGCACCCCGTCGCTGGTGACGATTTCGGCGGTGGCC
>JAGTSD010000378.1 GCA_018262135.1 Pseudomonadota bacterium
TATTTATAAGCTCATGATAATTATAGAGAAGACATAAAATTTAGTTTGTCAATGCGTAAGTCCTAATATTGTATTAAAAGTATTTTTATAATTTGGAAAAGGTGGAGGTGGGTCATGGTTGACCCGGGGGAACCGGTCAAAAACCGGGAAAAAGCGTTACGCATCGAGCGATCGGCAAGACGCCAGCCACTACCCACGAGTGGGTCAATCATGACCCACCGGCTGGCGCGAACAGCGCGACGCGCCGGGCGACGCGCTCGAACGCGCCCGACTCAGGAAAGATAGTGGTTTCTGTCTATCCCCCGTTTTTTGATGAGCTTGCCCAGGTAGCGCCGCTCGGTTCCGGCCAAGGTCGCCGCCGTGGTCACGTTGCCCTTGGCCTGGATCATCAGGCTCGCCAGAAATTTCTTCTCAAAGTCTTCCAGCGCCTTGGCCTTGGCGGCGGCGTAATCGAGTTCGTCAATATCCAGCCGACGACGATCCACCTGCTGGCGGCGATCCGCTCGGGGCGGATCGACCGACTGGATCTGAATCACCGGGCCGTCGGCCAGCAGGAATTCCCGGTACACCCAGTTTTCCAGCTCGCGGATATTGCCCGGCCAGGAATAGGATTCAAACCATTCGAGCGTGGTCGGATGGAAGGTTTTCAGGGGCTGGTCATAGCGTTCGCTACAGGCGCGGGCGAAATGTTCGGCCAGCAAGACCGCATCACCCCGGCGCTCGCGCAGCGGCGGCACCTGCAGAAACAGGATCTTCAGCCGGTACAGCAAATCCATTCGGAACTCACCGGTTTCGGTGAGTTGGGTCAAGTTGGCGTTGCTGGCCGCCACGATCCGGACATCGGTGGTATGTTCGCGCGGGTCCCCCAGCGGCCGGTAATGCCGATCCTGCAGGAATCGCAGCAGGGTGACCTGCCCCTTGGGCGACAGGGCGTCCACCTCGTCGAGAAACAGCGTGCCGGAATGAGCGCAAGCGATCAGCCCCGGCTGGTCGCCGCGGGCATCGGTGAACGCCCCCCGGCGGTGGCCGAACAATTCGTTCTCGATCAGCAAGTCCGGGATGGCGCCGCAGTTGACTGGAACAAACGGCTGGTCGCGCCTCTTGCCCTGGTAGTGAATCGCCCGCGCCACCAGCTCCTTGCCCGCGCCGGTTTCGCCCTCCAGCAGCACGGGCGCGTCGCAGGCGGCGATCTTGTTGATCAGCGCGGTCATCTTCAGGAACGCAGCGGATTTCCCGACCATGTCTCCTCTCCTCGTTCGTGGGCCATATCCCGCCATGATGGGTGCAACGGACGGCGAAGCCCTCCTCACTCACTGGGTCGCAGCGGGTACAGCCAGCCGGCGATGCGGCCGCCCTCGGCGTTCCGGCTGGCGGTCGGCGCCACATCCAGCAGCGTGTAGCGTCCCCCCACCTCGAACAGCCGGATCTGGCGCGCGAACGCCTGGGGATTTTGCCAGGCCTGGTTGTCGTAGTTTTCCTCCGCCAGGGCCACGACGCCCTGGTCCCGATCCACCGCCACGACTACCGCGACATGGCCGTGGCGCCATTCGGGATCGGCCCGGTCGGGGTAATAAACCACCAAATCCCCGCGCCGGGGTGGTCGCTGGGCGGTGCCGTTGATGGAGCGGGCCAGGGGAAACGGTTGCTGGGTGGCCAGGTTTTTCCCTTCGGTCAGGTACAGAATCTCGTGGGCGCTGTCGATGCTGCCGAAGGTGATGCCCTGGTTTTTCATCCACCATTTGCGGGCGTATTCCACGCACTGATACGTCACGCCGATGTACTGGAGGTTCTCCTGCTTGGGATCGTCCGCATGCACCGAGACGGCGCCCGAGGCGCGGTCGAGAAAGGAATACTCCAGCCGAATGCAGGTCGTGACGCAGTTGGAGCGGCCCTCGGCGCCATCGGCCACGCCCAGCACCGTGCCGAAGGGCGTGACGCAGGGACCGTCGCAGGCCCGCTTGCCTTCGGCAAAGAGGCGGTCACTTTCCTCCTTGGTAAAAGCCGGTGGTTTGGGCAGAAGGCCAAACCCATCGGTGTGGGGTAGTAGGTCGACGCCGATGGCGGCGGACAGGTCCGGCGCGGTCCTGGCGGCGGGGGTGGCGACGTCCGCCATCGCCCCGGCGGGAGCCAGCCCGACCGCGAGAGCCACTCCAAGGCTGAGGACCAGGGCCACGCTCGCTGGGCGGGTGCGGCGCCAGGCGCTGATCGGTCGTTCGAGCCACGACATCTTTGTTTCCTCTTGAGTTTTTTACTGCGACGAACCACCCACCCGGAAGCATCGGCGCGAAGGGAAGCGGAGTGGCGAGTTTTGGCGAAGCGACATGATTTGACCCTCTGATTCTCAGGCCGTCCGTGGCGCAATGTTCTGGTTCAGACGGAAGAGGTTCATCGGGTCGAACTGTGCTTTGAGCGCGGCGAGGCGCGGGTAGTTGGCGCCGTAGGCGGCGTGCACGGCCTGTGTACCCTCATCATCGCCCAGGGCATTCAGGTATGCCGCCCCGCTCGACCAGGGCCGGACCGCCTCCCAGAAATCGCGCGCCCAGCCGATATGAATCGAGTCCTCGGCGGGATCGCGCCACTGCCCCAGGATGAGGAGGTGGTAGATCGCCTCGCGGTGAGGGAAGGCGGTGGCGGTGGCGGCAACCCGGCCCGCCGCGCCCCCGTAGTACTCCAGCGCCACGGACGACAGGGGTGATTTGGCTCGATCGGTCTGCTCCACCACGGCGTCCACAGCCGCGTCGGGCAGCGCGCGCAGAAAGCTCGACTTCCAGTAGTTCCGGTTGCCCCAAGGGAACGCCGGACCGAACATGCCCTGCAAGCTGGTGTAGGGCATCGGCTTCATGTCGTCGACCAGGGG
>JAGTSD010000379.1 GCA_018262135.1 Pseudomonadota bacterium
GACCGCGCCGCTGGTGGTTTGCAACGAGGAACACCGCTTCATGGTGGCCGAGCAGTTACGCGCGGTCGGCATCCAGCCGGCGGCGGTGATTCTGGAGCCGGTCGGCCGCAATACCGCGCCCGCGGTGGCGGTCGCGGCGTTGCACGCCCAGCGCGAGGGCGCCGATCCCACCCTGCTGGTGCTGCCCGCCGATCACGTCATCGCCGATGTCGAGTGCTTCCGGGCCGCTGTGCGTCGGGTCGCACCCCACGCCGAAGCGGGCCAGTTGATCACTTTCGGCATCGTCCCGACCGCTCCGGAAACCGGTTACGGCTACATCAAGTCCGGCGCGCCCGTGGATGAAGCCGGGATATGCAAGGTGGAGCGCTTCGTCGAAAAGCCAGACCTCGCTACCGCCCAGGGCTATCTGGAAACGGGCGGTTATTCCTGGAACAGCGGCATGTTCATGTTCCGGGCCTCGGCCTTTCTGGCGGAACTGGAGCGCCTGGCCCCGACGATGCTGGCCGCCTGCCAGCAGGCCCTCGCCGCCGGTCATGCCGATACCGACTTCCTGTGGCTGGATCGCAAGACCTTCGCGACCTGCCCCAAGGATTCCATCGACTACGCGGTGATGGAGAAAACCGACCAGGCGGTGGTGCTGCCGTTGACGGTGGGCTGGAACGATGTCGGGTCCTGGTCGGCGTTGTGGGATGTGGGGGAACACGACGCCGACGGCAACATTCTGCGCGGCGACGTGATCAGCGTGGACACCCGCGATACCTACGTGGCTGCCGCCACGCGGCTGGTCAGCACGGTCGGAGTGGACAATCTGGTGGTGGTTGAGACCGCCGATGCCGTGCTGGTCGCTACCAAGGAGCGCGTGCAGGACGTCAAGGCGGTGGTCAATCAGCTCCAGGCCAGCCAGCGTCCGGAAGGTCGAGTCCACCGCAAGGTCTACCGGCCCTGGGGTTTTTACGACTCGATTGATCTCGACCAGCGGTTTCAGGTCAAGCACATCACGATCAAGCCTGGCGCCTGCATTTCCTCCCAGATGCACCATCACCGCGCCGAGCATTGGGTGGTGGTCAGCGGCACCGCCCGCGTCCATCGCGGCGATGAGGTGTTTCTGTTGACTGAAAACCAGTCCACCTATATCCCGGTCGGGGTTCAGCACCGGTTGGTAAATCCCGGCAAAATTCCTTTGGAGATCATCGAAGTGCAATCGGGCAGCTACCTGGGCGAGGACGATATCGTCCGCTTCGAAGATGTGTACGGCCGCGGCAATGGCGAGACGTGAGCGCAACGATGGATTTCGATCTGGCGTGTTTCAAGGCGTATGACATTCGCGGGCAGGTTCCCGGCGAACTGAATGAGGAACTGGCCTGGCGCGTCGGTCGAGCGTATGCCGAGCTGCTTCAACCGCGCAGGGTGGCGGTGGGCTACGACGTGCGGCTGAGCAGTCCAGCGCTGAGCGTGGCCGTGGCTGGCGGTTTGCAGGACGGTGGCGCGGATGTGATGGATATCGGCCTGTGCGGCACCGAGGAGATCTATTTCGCTGCTTTCCATCATCGTCTCGACGGTGGAATCATGGTCACCGCCAGCCACAATCCGATGGATTACAACGGCATGAAGCTGGTGCGCGAACAGGCTAAACCGATCAGCGGCGACAGCGGCCTGTTCGCCATCCGCGACCGGGCGGCGCGCGGCGGGTTTCCGGCAAGCGGGCGGCGCGGCAGTCTGATCGACCGCCCTGATAAAAGCGACTACATCGCCCACTTGCTGGGTTATATCGAACCCGGCGCCCTGAAACCACTCAAGATTGTGGTCAACGCCGGCAACGGCGGTGCAGGGCCGATCATCGACGCCCTGGAGCCCCACCTGCCGTTTCGTTTCGTCAGGATTCATCACGAGCCGGACGGTACGTTCCCGCACGGCATCCCCAATCCCCTGTTGCCGGAATGCCGCGACGCCACAGCGCAGGCGGTGCGCGAGCACGGCGCCGATCTGGGGCTGGCCTGGGACGGCGATTTCGACCGTTGCTTCTTTTTCGACGCCAGCGGCCGCTTCATCGAGGGTTATTACCTGGTCGGCCTGCTGGCGGAAACCCTGCTGGCGCGGCAACTGGGTGCGAAAATTATCCACGACCCGCGCCTGACCTGGAATACTATCGAGCAGGTGAAAGCGGCTGGCGGTGTGCCGGTCCAGAGCAAGACCGGCCATGCCTTCATCAAGGAGCGGATGCGGCTGGAGGATGCGCTGTACGGCGGCGAAATGAGCGCCCACCACTACTTCCGTGACTTCGCTTATTGCGACAGCGGCATGATTCCCTGGCTGCTGATCGCCGAGCGGATCAGCCGCACCGATCAACCCTTGGCGGCGCTGGTGGACGCGCGGATGCAGGCGTTTCCGTGCAGCGGCGAGATCAATTTCCGGGTGCCCGACGCGCCGGCCAAAATCCGGGAAATTCTGGCTGCCTACGCCGATCAGCAACCGGAGCTGGACGAAACCGACGGTGTCAGCCTCGAATTTGCGGACTGGCGGTTCAATCTGCGCTGTTCCAACACCGAGCCGCTGCTGCGGCTGAACGTCGAAACGCGCGGCGACTCAGGATTGCTGGAACGCCGGACTGGGGAGCTGCGGGCTTTGATTGGGGCTTGAACGGGGTGTTGGCAAAACGCCGCGATGCGGTACAATGCGCCTCCCTTCCGAGTTTGTTGCAAATCAATCCTCCCGGAGAGGTACCGAAGCGGTCACAACGGCGCCGACTCGAAATCGGATGGGGGCTTTACCGCCCCACGTGGGTTCGAATCCCACCCTCTCCGCCAAAAATGAGCCCAGCGCGGCATCTTCTCATAAGACGACCAGTTTCATCGGCT
>JAGTSD010000380.1 GCA_018262135.1 Pseudomonadota bacterium
GGTCGAGGACGGCAAGGTGCGGCTGGTGGCCGGCGTGACCCCGGCGGAAACCGGAAGGCTCAAGGCTGGCGAACTGGTCAACATGGTCGCGCAACAGGTAGGCGGCAAGGGCGGCGGTCGCGCCGACATGGCCCAGGCCGGCGGCGCGGATCCCGCCAACCTGGATGCCGCGCTGCGCTCCGTGCCGGAATGGGTGCGCGGCCAACTGGCCTGAACGCGGACTGGCAGCAGCGGCGCGGGAATCGCTTGGAGATTTTCCGCCTTTCGCTATAATCGCCGCCTTTATGACCCGCTCGGCTTTTCCGGGTCGGGAGCGAGATTAGCCTTTGTTTTACTAGGGAAACCATGGCGATTATCGTACAGAAATACGGCGGTACCTCGGTGGGCAACCTCGAGCGTATCGAGAACGTAGCAGAAAAAGTGATCGGCTGGCGCGAGCGCGGCCATCACATGGTGGTCGTGGTGTCGGCCATGAGCGGCGAAACCGACCGGTTGATCGGCCTGGCCAAGGGGATTACCCCCCGCCCCAATCCCCGCGAACTGGATGTACTGATGGCCACCGGCGAACAGGTGACGATTGCGCTGCTGTGCATCGCGCTGGAAAAGCGCGGCTGTCCAGCCCGCTCCTATACCGGCGGCCAGGTGCGCATCATCACCGATAATGCCTTCAACAAGGCCCGCATCGAGGATGTGGAAAGCGCCGCCATGCGCGCCGATCTGGAGGCTGGCCGGATCGTAGTGGTGGCCGGGTTCCAGGGCGTGGACGAGGACGGCAACATCACCACGCTGGGCCGGGGCGGTTCCGACACCACCGGCGTCGCGCTGGCCGCCGCGCTCAAGGCCGACGAATGCCAGATTTACACCGACGTGGACGGGGTCTACACCACCGACCCGCGCGTGGTTCCCGAAGCCCGCCGGCTGGATCGCATCACCTTCGAGGAAATGCTGGAGATGGCCAGC
This sequence comes from Pseudomonadota bacterium, assembly GCA_018262135.1. Lineage (GTDB taxonomy): Bacteria > Pseudomonadota > Gammaproteobacteria > Competibacterales > Competibacteraceae > Contendibacter. The sequence goes on from JAGTSD010000380.1 coordinate 961, forward strand.
CTTGGCTCCAAGGTGCTGCAAATCCGCTCGGTGGAATTTGCCGGCAAACACAATGTCCCATTACGGGTGCTCTCCACCTTCCAGGAAGGTCCGGGCACGTTGATTACCTTTGAGGAAGCGTTCGAGGCGGAACCGATGGAGAAAGCGCTGATTTCCGGCATTGCGTTCAACCGTGACGAGGCCAAGCTGACCGTGCTGGGCGTCCCCGATCGGCCCGGCATCGCCTTCAGCATTCTGGGTCCGGTGTCCGACGCCAACATCGAAGTGGACATGATCGTACAAAACGTCGGGCGTGATGGCACCACTGATTTCACCTTCACGGTACACCGCAACGACTACGAGCGTGCGCTGGAAATCCTGCGGCAACACGCCTCGCAACTTGGCGCCCGCGAGGTCTCCGGCGATGCCAAGATTGCCAAACTGTCCCTGGTCGGCATCGGCATGCGGTCCCATGCCGGCGTCGCCAGCAAGATGTTCCAGGCGCTGGCGAAGGAAGGCATCAACATCCGCATGATTTCAACCTCCGAGATCAAGATCTCGGTGGTGGTGGACGAAAAGTACCTGGAACTGGGGGTGCGCGCCCTCCATGAGGTGTTTGGGTTGGACAAAGCCGCCTGAACCCTTGACCGCGCCCTGGCGGGTAACGGGCCAAGGCTGGGGATGAATGCGAGCATGCGAAAAATCCGCTGGCGGGAACGGACCGTTTACAGATGCGGACTGTCAAAACCGGCAAGATGACCTGGTGCTGTTAATGGAAAACAAGGAGTAGCTTGAGATGTTGATTCTGACGCGCAGAGTTGGGGAAACGCTGATGATCGGTGACGAAGTGACGGTGACCGTGCTTGGCGTGAAAGGTAATCAGGTCCGCATTGGAGTCAATGCGCCCAAGGATATCGCGGTGCATCGCGAGGAAATCTACGAACGGATCAAACGCGAGCAGGACAGCGCTGCCCAGGGTGCGGCGCAGTCGCCCACCGGACGGGAGGTTTGACACGGGGCTTTACGCTGGTATTTTTAATCGGTATATTTATTAATTCCTGGTGCTCGCTTGACGGGCATCATCCCGGAGAGATGGCCGAGCGGCTGAAGGCGCTCCCCTGCTAAGGGAGTATGGGGACATAAAACTCCATCGAGGGTTCGAATCCCTCTCTCTCCGCCAGTTTTCGCGGGGCGTTCCGAGGTTTGACAACATAAAACCCGGTCCGCATAATCCGCAACCCACGCAACGCGCCCGTAGCTCAGTTGGATAGAGTACTTGGCTACGAACCAAGGGGTCGGGAGTTCGAATCTCTCCGGGCGCGCCAAATATTAACGGCTTAGGAAATGACTCCTAAGCCGTTTTTGCGTTCTGTAAACTTTTTACGATCAAGCAGCCCGGGCAGAATAAACCCTGTCCCACGCAAGCAGCAAACGTTGGTGCCGGGAGAGAGACTCGAACTCTCACGCTGTCGCCAGCGGTGGATTTTGAGTCCACTGCGTCTACCATTCCGCCATCCCGGCCAAGGAGTGAGGGGAGGAGGAACGCAAGTATAAGGATTTTCCGCCGCCGGGCAAGCCGAATCCTGATGAAAATACGAGCGGACGCGCCGCTGGCCACACCGAAATTCCGCTAGTCGGGTACCATACCAACCTTTCCCTGCCCCTTGCCCGAACCGGCGCAGGATGGCCTTTCTCCGGTGCTGGCGACTTGAACCTCTTGCAATATCCGAGATGTTGACTTCCAAAACCCTGAAAGCGGAAATGCTGTTGTTGCTGGCGGCGATCATCTGGGGCTTCGCGTTCGTCGCCCAGCGGGTCGGCATGGACCACGTCGGTCCCTTCACCTACAACGGCGTCCGCTTCATGCTGGGTGCGCTGTCGCTGTTGCCGCTGCTGTGGCTGGGCCGGCGCTCCGCCGCTGCAACAGGTCGGCATCGTCTACACCACCGCGGGCAAGGCCGGTTTCATCACCGGGTTGTACGTGGTGATCGTACCGCTGCTCGGCCTGCTCTGGGGGCATCGCACTCCCTGGAGTACCTGGATCGGCGCGGCGCTGGCGCTGGCCGGTCTTTACCTGCTGACCCTGACCGATGACCTGACCCTGGCCGAGGGCGACGGGCTGGTGCTGATCGGCGCGTTGTTCTGGGCCGCCCACGTGCTGGTGATCGGCTGGCTGTCGGGACGGCATATCGAGCCGGTGCTGCTGGCCTGCCTGCAATTCGTGGTCTGCGCCGTGCTGAGCCTGGCGACAGCAGCGGCCACCGAAACAGTCACGTTGGCAGGACTTTGGGGTGGGGCGATGCCGATCCTGTACGGCGGCCTGCTGTCGGTGGGGGTAGCCTACACCCTGCAAGTGGTGGCCCAGCGTGACGCGCCGCCGGCCCATGCTGCCATCATTCTCAGCCTGGAAACCGTATTCGCGGCGCTGGGCGGCTGGCTGCTACTCGACGAAATCCTGTCCGGGCGCGGCTTGCTCGGCTGCGCGCTGATGTTCGCCGGGATGCTGCTGTCGCAACTCGGCCTGGGCCGGGCAGCACCGCCACCCACCGAACCGGCGGTAATTCCCGATCCCGCGCTGGTTGGGGACGAGCGTTCCTAATCCGGCTCCCGCCCGGCCTCGATCCCCGCCGCTGGCTGGACATTGTCTTCGGAGGCCGGCGCGGGTTCGCTGGACGTTTGCGGTTCATCATCCTGCTGCGCCTCGTACCAGCACTGATAACACAGTCGCAGGCCGTCTTTGCTGAAAATGCTGGCGGGCGGGCCAAACCGTCCGCATAGATCGCACACCAGATAGCTGCTGACCATGACCGCTTCCCTCCCCTTTCGCCTGATGAGAACGCCATGAACCTGCCCGCCGGCTGTGAGCCTCGCTGTCCGGGCTGCGCCCATCGCATGTTAAGCGCCAGCGCCAGTGAGGCGCAAAAAATGGAGTGGCTGCTGCGGATA
>JAGTSD010000381.1 GCA_018262135.1 Pseudomonadota bacterium
CTACGTGGGCCGCAGCGAAGCGGAAGTCCGGGCGAAACACCGCCTCGGCCCGGACGTGGCGCTGACCCAGGACCCCGACGTGCTGGATACCTGGTTTTCCTCGGCGCTGTGGCCGTTTTCGACCCTCGGCTGGCCGGAGCAAACCGAGGCGCTCAAGACCTTCTATCCGACCAGCGTGCTGGTGACCGGCTTTGACATCATCTTCTTCTGGGTGGCCCGGATGATCATGATGGGCCTGAAGTTCATGGGCGACGTGCCCTACCGCGAGGTCTACATTCACGGCCTGGTGCGCGATCAGGACGGCCAGAAAATGTCGAAATCCAAGGGCAACGTGCTCGATCCGCTGGATTTGATCGACGGCGTGGGACTGGAGGAACTGGTCGCCAAGCGCACCACCGGGCTGATGCAGCCGCAAATGGCGCCGGCGATTGAGAAGGCCACCCGCAAGCAGTTTCCTGCCGGCATTCGCGCCTACGGTACCGACGCCCTGCGGTTCACCTTCGCCGCGCTAGCGACGACGGGGCGCGACATCGTGTTCGACATGGGCCGGGTCGAGGGCTACCGCAACTTCTGCAACAAGCTGTGGAACGCCGCCCGCTATGTGCTCATGAACACCGAAGGGCGGGATACGGGGATCGACGGCGGCGCGGTCGAACTCAGCCAGGCCGACCGCTGGATTCTATCCCGCCTGCAGGGCGCCATCGCCGAAGTCAACGCGGCCATTCAGGGTTACCGCTTCGATCAGGCGGCGCAGGCCCTATACGAGTTCACCTGGAACGAGTTCTGTGACTGGTATCTGGAACTGTCCAAGCCGGTGCTGACCGATCCCGCCAGTTCCGAGGCCGCCCAGCGCGGGACGCGGCGCACGCTGGTACAAACACTGGAAACGCTGTTGCGGCTGTTGCATCCCCTGATGCCGTTCATCACCGAGGAGATCTGGCAACGGGTCGCGCCGCTGGCCTTAACTCCCTCCCCCCACGCGGGGGAGGGTTGGGGTGGGGGGGCCTCCATCATGCTCCAGCCCTACCCGGAGGCCGACAAGGCGCTGATCGCCGATGCGGCAGTAGCCGAGATCGAGTGGCTACGCCAGTTCCTGGTCGGCGTGCGCCGCATCCGTGCCGAGATGAACATCGCGCCCGGCAAACCGTTGCACGTGCTGTTGCAACAGGGTTCGGACGAGGACCGGGCTCGGCTGGAGCGCCAGCGCCGGGCCTTGATGACGCTGGGCCGGTTGGAATCCATTGCCTGGCTGGGCGAAGAGGAATCGGCGCCGGAAGCTGCCACCGCCCTGGCGGGCAGCATGAAGATTCTGATCCCCATGGCTGGCCTGATTGATAAGGCGGCGGAAACCGCCCGCCTCGACAAGGAAATCGCCAAACTGCGCAAGGAGGCAGAACGCGGCGCGGCCAAGCTGGGTAACGCCGACTTCCTGGGCCGCGCGCCGGCGGAAGTCGTCGAGAAGGAACGCGCCCGCCTGACAGAACTCCAACTGGCCGTGACCAAGTTGGAAGAACAACTGGCGCGCATTCGGCAGTTGTGAGTTCGGAAATCCACCAAAAAGAATGAGGAGCACATGATGGACGATCAAGAATCCGCATCCGCAACCAAGCCCAAGCTGGGCGAAAGAGTCACCAAGGTCGCCACGCTCTACCATCCGCGCACCTGGAAGGAAAAGGGGCTGTGGTGGACTCTCGGCCTGTTTCTGGTCACCTACGTTATCATCTTCATCGTGCTCGGGTTTATCTGGTCGCGTTCGCCCGGCGAATTCGAGCCGCGCGCGAGCGCTCTGGCCCTGGCCAACAGCGACCAGAAAAAACTGGTGCCGGGCTACGTGACCACCGCCACCGCCATCCGCATCGCCGAGACCCTGCTGGACAAGCCCGGCGGCTATCTCACCAACGATCTCACTCCGCCCGGCGTCTACCTCGATAACATCCCCAACTGGGAATTTGGCGTGTTGACCGAACTGCGCGATCTGGCGCGCTCCCTGCGCAACGAATTCAGCCGTTCCCAAACCCAGTCGGTTGAGGACAAGGACTTGCAGGTGGCCGAGCCGAAGTTCAACTACGACTCGGACTCCTGGATTCTGCCGTCCACCGAGTCGGAATACCGTACGGGGATCGAGGCGCTCTATCGCTATTTGAACCGGCTGGCCGACGACAAGGCCTCCGACGGCCAGTTCTTCACCCGTGCCGACAATCTCAGTGCCTACCTGCAAGTGGTCGAGAAGCGGTTGGGCAGTCTGGCGCAACGGCTGGCGGCCGGCGTCGGCCAAGCCCGCTTCAACACGGACCTGGCCGGCGATCCCAACGCCCGCCAGTCCACGCCGACCCCGAATGAGTCGCAGTTTAAAACCCCGTGGTTAAAAATCGACGACGTGTTCTTCGAAGCGCGCGGCTATACCTGGGCGCTGGTGCATACCCTCAAGGCGCTGGAGGTGGATTTTGGCGATGTGCTCGCCAATAAGAACGCGATAGTCTCGGTCAAGCAGATCATCCGCGAACTGGAAAACACCCAGAGCTTTATCTGGAGTCCGATGATCCTGAATGGCACCGGGTTCGGACCGATGGCCAATCATTCCCTGATCATGGCCTCGTACATCTCCCGCGCCAACGCCGCGATCATTGATCTGCGCAATCTGCTGTTGCAGGGCTGAACCCCCTCACCCCCAACCCCTCTCCCACCAGGGGAGAGGGGAGTTTTCATGTTGATTCGAAGAGTTGTGAATGGCGGATTTCAACACCCACCTGCTGGGGGCGGCGGCGGTCAGCGGGCTGGCCGCCACCGTGCTGGTGATGACCGGCCAGTTTCCCCATCAGGCGGTCATCGGTTATTTCGTACTCGGGGTCATCGG
>JAGTSD010000382.1 GCA_018262135.1 Pseudomonadota bacterium
ATCGCCTGGTGGCCGAGATGCACGCCATCAAAATTGCCAATCGTGGCGACGCAGCCCCGGTGGCGGGGCCGCAGGTTGTGTTGACCGCGAATCAGTTCCATGCCGACTTTCGAGCGAGGGTTGGCGAACGAAGATCGGCATTATAGGGATAATTGACGGCTTCTTGACACCGCGCCGAATGCTGGCCGGGAACGCCAGTCCGGCGGCGCTCGAACCGGGTCGGTTCCAACGCGCGGCCCAGGGCCACGGTTTGCCAATTCGGAACCTGTTCAGGCGGATAACCGGCTGTCTCCCGGCCAGTCCCAAAGTTCGCGCGGATAGTCGCGGTACAACTGCTGGAAGGCCCGGTCATAGCGCCGCTCGGCGGCGATCACCCGCGCCAGTTCCCAGGGCCGGATGGGATGGCGTTCGACCCGCAGTGGGTTGCGCCAGGCCGCTTCGCGGACCTGACGGGCGAACGCCGCACTGAACTCGCGCAACGGCAGCGTCGTCGGGGTGAGCGGGTGCATGCAGTCATGCAGATCGTAGGCATCCCCACACCAGAATGCAGGCCGGGCCGCTACATAGTCCGGGGTGCCGGGCGAAGGGGTGCAAACGGTGAAGCTGCACTGCGCCGGCGGCATGGCGTTGACGTAGTCGCGCAGGCGCTGGAATTCGGTGTGGCCGTATTCCGGGCGCACCATGAACGCGGCGTGGCAGGCGATGCCCAGGCGGCGCAAGGTATCGTGGGCGCGTTCGTTGTGCGAGACGGTGCCGCCCTTGTGGACCGCTTTCAGTTCCTGGTTGGTGACGAATTCGAAGCCGACGAACACGCCGTCCAGGACGATCCCCTTCCAGCGGTGCATCAGTTCCGGGTAGTGCAGGATCGTGGTGGCCCGCGCCCAGGCGAAGTAGCGCTTCTTCACGCCGCGCTTTGCCAGCGCCTCGGCCAGTTCGAAGCCGAACTGCTCGTCAATGAAATTCTCGTCGTCGGCGAAATAGACGTGATCGGCCTCGATCCGCGCCAAATCTTCGGCCACCACGTCCGCCAGGCGTGGCTGGTGGGTCTTGCCACTCAGAAACGGCACGATGCAGAACGAGCAGGTCATCTTGCAACCGTAGGAAGTGCGGGCCATCGCCACCCGGGGAAACAGCACCTGCCAGTTGCGCGGGTTCTCGCAGACCCAGACGCAGTAATAGTGGCGACTGTCCCACAGGTCGCGGCGCGGGATCGGAATGGTGGCGGGATCGGGATAGCGCGGCCATGTTTCGGCGGCCTCTTGATCGAAACGCTCGCCGGCGAACAGCAGACTGGCATCCCCTTCGGGTTCCTCGCCCCGGTTCAGGGCGGCCACCAGGGCGGCGAACGGCGCGCATCCCTCGCCGCGCACGATGTAGTCAATCGCGGGGATATTACAATCGGCGGGAGCGACCGTGGCGTGATGGCCGCCGACCACGATCCGCGTTTTCGGTAGCAGCCGGCGCACGATAGCGGCCAGCCGTTTCATTGTCCCCGATTCGTGGCTGTAGGCGGTGAAGCCCACCAAGTCGGGCCGGAACCGGGCCAGTTCGCGCTGGAAAACGTAGTCGGCAAACCGGTACAACCGCAGATCGAGCACTCCCACCTCATGGTCTGCCGGGATCGCGGCGGCCAGATAACCGAACTCCAGCGGTTCCAGGCGTTGGAAACGCTGGAGGCCCAGTACGGTCTTGAGATGGGGCGGGGGCTTGACCAGCAGAATGCGCATGGGGCGTCCTTAATATCGTTTACGGCAGCCGCTGCCATTCAAACCCGACCAGATTGCGCTCGGCGCGGCTGAACTCCATCCCCATGAGCGTGATGGGCTGGCCGGCGTATTTCTGCGCGTAGTTCCGGCTCAGCAGTTGCGCCAGCGCCCGCCCCGGTTCGCTCAGTTCCACTACCTTGAATTCCAGCAGCCAGGCCCGGCCCGCCCACTGGATGGTCAGGTCAATGCGCCCGTGGTTGGTGACATCTTCGGGAATCACGGTCAGCCCCAGGGCGGCAAAGTAGCAGTAGACCAGCGACGCCCAGTAGCCTTCGTAGTCGGCGATGGCGTTACGGCGGTGCCAGTCGTGCGGGATGGAGGCGAAAAAGGCGTGGAACGCCGCGCGCAAGCCCTCCGGGTCGTCCGCTTCCAGCGCCGCGTAAATCTGATTCTGGGCGTGCTCCTTCCGCTGCATGTCCGGCGTCAGACGATTGAGCAGGGCATCGCTCAGGCTCATCCGCACTTCCTGGTTGGGATAGCCCAACCGGTATTTGATCCGCTCCCCTTCGTGAATCTTGGCGCGGACGGTGAGATAGCCGGTCTGGAATAACAGCACCTCCGGTTCGATGCAGCCGACATCGAAGCTGCCGAGCAGGGTTTCCCCAACCTCCAACCGATCCAGGCTGGCCAAGTTATAACGCCGCGCCTTGAGCAGGTTGATCAGGAACGTCGGCGTGCCCGTTTCAAACCAGTAGCTGCGAAACTGGCGGGAATCCAGATAAAGCAGCACATCGAAGGGGTTGTAGACCGGCTCGCCGAGGAAGTTGTAGCCGTTGTACCACTGGCGCAGTCGCGCCAAATCCACCCCGGCCAGCCAGTCAGCAAAGGTCAGTTCCAACTCGCTTTGCGTGTAGCCGCACAGCGTGGCGAAGCGCTCGTCGAGGGTAATATCCTTGAGATTGTTCAAGCCGGAGAACAGGGAGACCTTGGAGAATTTACTGACCCCGGTGAGCAACACGAAGCGCAACCGGGCGTCCTGGGTTTTCAACACCGAGTAGAGATTGCGCAACCCCTCGCGCAATTCCAGCGCCCGCTCCGGCTGGTGCAGATGATCCAGAATCGGCTTGTCGTATTCGTCCACCAGGAC
>JAGTSD010000383.1 GCA_018262135.1 Pseudomonadota bacterium
GGCTGGATGGTGGTATCGGGCGAGAAAAGCCACGCCCAGGACTATATCGAAGGTCTGACCATCCTCGCCTCGATGCGGCTGTGCGCCAATGTCCCGGCGCAGTACGCGATCCAGACCGCGCTCGGCGGCTACCAGAGCATCAACGATCTGGTGCTGCCCACCGGCCGGCTGGGCAAGCAGCGCGATCTGGCGCACCAGTTGCTCACGGCGATTCCCGGCGTCAGTTGCGTCAAGCCCCAGGCGGCGCTGTACCTGTTTCCACGGCTCGACTCCAAACTGTATCCCATCGCCGACGACCAGCAATTCGTGCTGGAGCTGCTGCTGGAGGAGAAGGTGCTGCTGGTGCAGGGCACCGGCTTCAACTGGCCCCACCCGGATCACCTGCGGGTCGTGTTCCTGCCCCACGAGGACGACCTCACCGACGCCATCGGACGCTTCAGCCGCTTCCTGGATCGCTATCGCAAGCGCCACAGTATGTGACAGCGCTAATACCAATTCCTGTTAGCTTTTGGCTTTTAACAGGTACGCTGGGATGAAGTCGTAGGATGCGGTGAGCTTGCGAACCGCATCGGTCGCGATTGATGCGGTTCCTTCGTCACCGCATCCTACTCACCCACTTATTCCGATAAAACCTGTTGGGAATTGGTATAACCGGCCAGTTCGGCCAGTACCTGCTCCGCGAGCGCCAGGCACGCGGTCAGCCCCGGCGACTCGATGCCAAACAGATTCACCAGTCCCGCTACGCCGTGCGCGGCGGGTCCCTGGATGATGAAATCGCCTGCGGCTTCGGTCGGGCCGGTGACCTTGGGCCGAATGCCGGTGTAGCCCGGTTGCAGGGCGCCGTCCGGCAAATCCGGGTAGTAGCGGCGGATCGCCCGGTAAAACTTGCCCTCCAGGCCAGATTCGAACGCATAGTCCGGCGTCGCTGGCCAGCCGCTGACGTCCGGCCCGAACTTGCACTGACCGCCCAGGTCGAGCGTCACGTGAATCCCCAGTCCGGCATGGTCCGGCATCGGGTAGACCAGATGCCGGAATGGCGCGTGCCCGCTCAGGGTGAAGTAGTGGCCCTTGGCGTAGAACGTGGGCGGCACAGCTTCCGCCGGAAAGCCGATGATGCGCCGGGCCAGTTCCTGAGCGCGCAGGCCCGCCTCGTTGACCAGCCAGCGGCAGCGCAACTCGAACGGTTCATCGCCGCCGGTGGATAAAACCATTCCATCCGGCTCGATGCGCGCCCCGGTAACCGGCGTGTGAGTCACCAGCGTCGCGCCAGCCTGTTCGGCGTCGCCCAGCAGCGCCAACATCAGCCCGTGGCTGTCGAGGATGCCGGTCGTTTGGGAATACAGGCCGGCGACCGCGCGCACCGCCGGTTCCAGCCGGCGAATCTCAGCGGCAGTTAGCGGTTGCAGCGGTACACCGTTGGCGGCCGCCCGCCGCTCGTAACCAGCCAACGCGGGCAGTTCCGCTTCCTCGGCGGCGATCAGCAGCTTGCCGATCCGGCGATGAGCGACGCCGCGCTCGGCGCAGTACCGATAGAGCAGGTCCTTGCCCCGCACGCACAGGCGGGCCTTGAGCGAGCCGGTCGGATAGTAGAGACCCGAGTGGATCACCTCGGAGTTGCGCGCCGAGGTCTGCGTGCCGAAACTCGCCTCCGCTTCCAGAATCAGTACTTCGTGGCCAGCCAGCGCCAGTTGCCGGGCAACCGCCAAGCCGACCACGCCGGCGCCGATGACGACGGTATCAACGGTTTCCATGAAGACCTCTGTCGTTTGTTATCCCGCCCGGCTGGCTGCCAGGTCGGTTATGGACTTCCAGCATCGAACTTCCCAGTATTCTGATATACAGTGTAGCCTCGGGTTACCCTGGTTTTCGCCACGATTTCGATACTACTGGTTCTCTCGCCATGTCCGCCACCGACAACCGTCAATTACGCCAATCCCTGCTGGATACCTACGAAACGCTGCCCCCGCTCGAACAGGCGGTGGTGCAACTGCTGTCGGTGATCTACGAGGAAGTGGGGAAAACCGCGCTCGCTGATTGCGCGCGCCGCTGCGATGCGCCACAGATCAAAAGCAAGGGCTTTCCGCAACCGGGGCTGATGCCTCTGCTCGACCGGCTGGTCAGCAGTAAACTGGTGATCCAGGCCAACAACCAGTGGCTTTGCCATCGCCTGATCGTCGAGGACATCACGCGCCGGGCGGTGCGGGAAGGCCGCTTCGAGAGCATGGCCAAGGCCGCGCAGGAAGTGAACAGGTACACTGGCTGGAGCGATTCGTATTTCCGCAGCTACCGGCAGGCGCTGGCCGGGTTGCGCATCGCCTTTTACCGGGGCGACATGACGCGAATGCATCGTATTCTCGAAGCCTGCGTCAAATACTACCCCGCCGATCTGGCGCAATATCCGCCGTGGCTGCTGATCTTCAACAACCCCTTCGACGCCGACAACCTGCGCGCGCTGCCGGACGATCTGCTGGGCGAGGCGCTGGCCGCTATTTTTGCGGCGGCGGCGCGGCATTTCGAGCCGGCGGACGAACTCATCGCCCTCGCGGAGAGCCTGCTGGCCGCGAACCGTTGCGCCGATGCGCTGCGCTATTACCTGGCCGAACAGGCGCTGCTGCGCGGCGAGCCGGCGAAGGCCCGCCAGTACCTGGGTCCGCAGCAGACGGATTACAGTGAAGCCCTGCGCGGCTGGCTGGCGTTCCTGGACGGCAACGACGAGCAGGCCATTCAGCATTACGAGGCTGCGCTGAAGTTGCTGCGCAAGCGCACCGGCAAGCGCAAGATTTTCTTCGATCATCTGGCCGGGGTGTTTTTCATCCTGGCGCTGCTGGCCAGCAACACCCCCGCCCGCCTGC
>JAGTSD010000070.1 GCA_018262135.1 Pseudomonadota bacterium
AAGCAGAAGAAGGCGCCGATCATGAACACGTCGCCATGGGCGAAATTGATCATGGTCAGAATGCCGTAAACCAGGGTATAGCCCAGGGCGATGAGGGCGTAGATGCTGCCCAGTTGCAGGGCGTTCAGGGCCTGTTGCAGCCAGTAGACGATGCCTTCGCTCAAGATCGTGACTCGTGGCGCTGCGGTTGCAAGAAGAAGGGCGGCCTTGCCGGGCCGCCCTTGGGTTACATCAAGGCTGTCACTCTTCGATCAGGGATTGGCATTGGTGAAGTAGGTGAACTTGCCATCCTTGATTTGCACGATCACCGCGCTCTTGATCGGATCGCGCGAATCGTGCTTGAACTTCATGTCCCCGGTCACACCCTGGTAGTTGGGCAGAACGGACAGCGCGGCGCGGATAGACTCACGGTCGGCCTTGCCGGCGCTCTTGATCGCACCAAACAGCAGGCCGAAGGCGTCGTAGGTGAGCGCGGCCACGTCGTCCGGCTTCGCGCCGTAGGCTTTCTCATAGTCGGCGATGAATTTCTTGGCCACCGGCGCGGCGTTGTCGGCGGCGTAGTGGGTGCTGAAGTAGTAGCCGTTCAGATCGGCGCCGCCCAAGGTCAACAGCTCGTTGCTACCCCACGAATCGCTGCCGATAACAGGAACAGTGATGCCCAGCCGTTTGGCCTGCTGCACTTGCAACGGTACTTCGCTGTAGTAGTTGGGCAGGAAGATCACGTCAGGCTTGGCGTCCTTGATCTTGGTCAACTGCGCCGAGAAGTCCTTGTCGTTGGTGGTGTAGGTTTCGAAGGCGACGATCTTGCCGCCCAGCTTTTCGTAATTCGCCTTGAAAACCTCGGCAATACCCTTGTTGTAATCGGACGCCACGTCGTAGAGCACCGCCGCCTTCTTGGTCTTGAGGTTCTCCAGCGCGAACTTGGCGACCACACCCCCCTGGAAGGGATCGATGAAGCAGGCCCGGAAGACGTATTTCTTGGGCTGGTTGGTCGCGGTGTCCAGCGTGGTCTTGGGAGCGGTGGACCACGGCGTGATCAACACCGTCTTTTCGCTCTCGGCGATCTCCGAAGCTGGAATGGCGTAGCGGCTGGCGTTGGGGCCGACGATGGCCAGTACTTCGTCCTGGGTGATCAGCTTCTGGGCGGCAGCAGCGGACTGGTCCGCCTTACCGGCGTTGTCCTCCACCACCAGATCCACTTTCATCTTTTGTTTGCCGACTGGCAGGCCGCCGGCGGCGTTGATCTCCTTGACCGCCATTTCGGCGGCATTCCGGCAGGACGCGCCCACGGCGGGCATGTCGCCGGTCAGTTCGGCGATGACGCCCAGCTTGAGGGTCTTCTCGGCACCCCAGGCGGCGACGCCCAAAGAGACCAGTACCGAAAACAACAGCAGGGACAGTGCTTTTCTCATTGATGTTTCCTCTCCCCGAAAGGGGTTGGTTCCCGGATGGCAAATTACACTGAAAAATGTAATAGCAAGGCTAACCTCGTCCAGAATCCGATCCTGGTCTCAGCCGCTTAAAATGATTATAGCCATGGCATTACGGATTGCACGTTTGATTTACAAGGAGCCCTTGGCTTCCCACGCCGGCGCGATGATCTGCTCGGAACGCTTGCGGCAAACCACCTCCAGTTCCTTGAGAAGAGTTTCCATTCCGATCAACTTGTCCAGAGTATCGCGGATGTCGCGCAGAGTAAAAATCACATCCACGTCCATTTCCAGGTATTTTTCCTGCTCGTTCCGTTCCGCCCGCTCGATAGCCGCCTGAATACTTTCCGGCGGCTCCAGCTCGGTGCCCAGCAGCCGGATGAACACCCTCAATTTCTGCCGCTGTTGGACGATCCACTGGTTGTACATATACAGCAGTTCATAACCGTCCTCGATGGAATAGGCCTTGAAGCGAAATTTGAGCTTGAGATCCTCGAAACTGCTATGCCGAAACACCTTGCCTTCCTTCCACTCGTCCACCGTCTGCCTGAATTCGATCGGTAGAAAATCCACCCCGGCCTCAATCCGGTTCTTGATATATTCGAGTTCCTGGATTTCCTTCGCCACCGTTTCAGCGTTCGAACGCACCTGCTGGTGGATGGCCTGTGTGCGGGTATAGTTCTTCTGCGGCGACTTGTTGGGACTGGTGGCGGCCAGCCGTTTTCCTTCCTGTTCCGCCTCCACCCATTCGGCGATGGCTTCCTCGACGGCGCGCAGCCGGGATTCGACTTCCTCGGCTTCCCGCCGCTCCGCCGCCGCCTTGCGCAGTTGCACCCGCTCGGCCTCGGCCTGTTCGGCGGCCGCCCACTCGGTGATGGCCTGCTCCACCGCCGCCCGGTCCTGCGCCGCACGCTCCAGCGCCGCTTTTTCCAGGGCTGCCCGCTTGGCCGCCAACCGCTCTGCCACCATCCGCGCAACCGTGCCGCTGTCCGCCGTCGCCTTGTCCGCCGCCGCCTTGTCGGCGGCTACCTGTTCGATCGCCTGCGCCCGTTCCTCGCTCAACCGCTTCCGGCACCGAACATGATGCAGGGCGAGTCCACCCGCCAGCGCCACGATCACCAGCACCCCTACCGCCAGCACGCCCATCAGTTGCCAATGACTCATAAATTCCGCTCTTTTGAACCGCCAGCTTCCTCAAGTTGCATCGAATCGCCCAGCATCAAACCGGTCCTTGCGCTCCAAACCCGGCGGTGAATGTCACGCCTCGCCGCCAAACAATTCCAGCAGGCGCGGCAGCAGCAGCGCCAGTTCCCCGGTCATGAGGGCAAATTCGGCATCGAACACGGCTTCCGGGGAACCGGTGGCGGTATCGCGCAGGGATTCCCGCACCACATCGAGAAATTGGAGCCGACGCACGACCAGTGCCTCGTCCAGCACGAAGGCAATCCGCTCGTCCCAGATCAGGCCGAGTCGGGTGACCTGCTTGCCAGCTTGCAGATGGCCACGGATTTCATCGCCGGTCAAATCCTGACCCCGGCAGCGCACGATCCCGCCCACGTCGCCGCCCTCGCGCAATTCGCAGACATCGCCCAGGGCGTACTCGGCCGGCGCCCCGCCCCCGGCCACCCAGGTCGTCATGATTGCTGTCGGGGACCACGCGACCCGGAGCGGCGCGACGGGCAATGAATCCAGAGTCTGGCGCAGCATCCCGGTGATCTCCTCCACGCCCCTTGGGCTGGCGCTATCCACCACCAGCCAGCCGGCCGCCGGGTCCAGATAAGCATAGCCGAGCCGGCTTCGCGTCAGGGCGCGGGGCAGCAGGTCTTGTACGAGTTGGTCGCGCAGTTCCAGCTTTTCGCGGCGGCGAACCGGCCGTCCCTGCTGGTCCTCGATCGTGGCGATGCGCTCGGCCAGCACCTGGTTGACCACCAGCGCCGGCAACACCTTTTCCTCGGTTTTCAAGCACAATAGCAGGCGGCCGTTCACTCCATGCACCAGGTCCACCGCCTTGCGTCCCAGCGGCGGCGTCCAGCCAGCGGCGCTGGGTTGGTGGCTGGGGCATGGCTGAAAAACGTATCGTTCCAACCGAGTTGCCAGCGCTTCGGCAGTAAAGGGAAACGGTTCGACCAACCGTAATAATGTCAGATTCTTAAACCACATCGTCATCGTCCGTTTCCGTGGGGGCAGGCATTATCCGCCACTTGTCCATTTATCGCCAAGACTCGCAAGCCAAACCCACCCCCATTTCGCTATTCAAAATATCAAGCTACTCCACTAGCATGTTGCAACGCAACAAATTTTACATTATGCTGCAATACAACTGATTATTCATGACAACCTCTGGAGTAACTCACCATGACCCAAGATGCAATGACCAAAATGTCCGAGCAGTACCAGAAATTCCTGGCTCCGGTGATCAAGGCCAACAAACTGGCCGCTGCCAACCTGGAAACCCTGGTCAACTTCCAGATGAGCGCCCTGCAATCCTATGTGGACATGGCGATCAACCGGATGAAGGTAGCCGCCGACATCAGCGATCCAGCCAGCCTGCAAACTTTCATGACCAGCCAGGCCGAGGCCATCGCCAGCCTGCATCGGAAGTTGATGGATGACAGCAAGGTGCTGGCCGATCTGACGGCGCGCTTCAAGGCCGAATTCGACAAGCTGGTCCAGGAAAGCCTGGCAGCCATCAAGTAACTCTATACTTACGGCGCGGTTCGGGCGGTCCCGCCTCCACCCGAACCGCGCATCCATTAAGGCCGGCCCCACGTTCGGCCTCGCGCGTTTTACTCCGCGATCCATCGCAGTCTCCCCGCGTCGCGTCTGTTATCATTTTCCCGTTTCATCCCGAATCGCCACTGTCTTGCTTTCCCGATGCCCCGAACCCGCATCGTCGTCGGCCTGTCCGGCGGCGTGGATTCCTCGGTCGCCGCCCTGTTGCTGGTCGAGCAGGGTTACGACGTGCAGGCTGTTTTCATGAAAAACTGGGAGGATGCCCAGGACACCGGCTATTGCGCCGCCGCCGAGGACCTGGAAGACGCCCGGGCGGTGTGCGAAACGCTGGGCATTCCACTGCACCCGGTCAATTTCACCGCCGAGTACCACGACCGGGTGTTCCGCTATTTTCTGGACGAGTACCGCGCGGGTCGGACGCCGAACCCGGACGTGCTGTGCAATACCGAAATCAAATTCAAGGCGTTCCTCGACCATGCCCGGCGGCTGGGCGCCGACCGCATCGCCACCGGCCACTACGCCCGCCGAATGGAGCAAAACGGCCGGCTCCTGCTGCTCAAGGGTTGCGACCCCGGCAAGGATCAGAGCTATTTCCTGCACGGTCTCAACCAGGTGCAACTGGCCAGCGCGCTCTTCCCGGTCGGCGAGCTGCGCAAGCGCCAGGTGCGGGAACGGGCCGCCGCCGCTGGCCTGGTCACCCACGACAAAAAGGACAGCACCGGCATCTGCTTCATCGGCGAGCGCCGGTTTCGCGACTTCCTGAACCGCTATCTGCCCGCCCAACCCGGCCCGATCCAGACTCCGGCGGGTGAAATCCTCGGCGAACACGCTGGCCTGATGTTCCACACCATCGGCCAGCGCCAGGGACTGGGCATCGGCGGCCGCCGGCAGGGCAGCGGCGAACCCTGGTACGTCGCCGGCAAAGACCTGGAACGCAACGCGCTGATCGTGGTC
Source organism: Pseudomonadota bacterium (assembly GCA_018262135.1). Classification (GTDB taxonomy): domain Bacteria; phylum Pseudomonadota; class Gammaproteobacteria; order Competibacterales; family Competibacteraceae; genus Contendibacter. The sequence continues at coordinate 5,118 of JAGTSD010000070.1, forward strand.
CAGGGCCGCGATCACCCCGCCCTGTTCCATCGCCGGCTGCGCGCCACGGCGCCGCACTGGATTGCCGGCGAACCACCCGCCGCGCCGCTACTCTGCCGAGCCAAGATTCGCTACCGGCAGCCGGATCAGGACTGCGTGCTGGAATGGTTGGACGCCGACGCGCTCGAGGTGATTTTCCCCGAACCCCAGCGAGCCATCGCGCCGGGCCAGTCGGTGGTTTTTTACCGTGACGAGGTCTGTCTGGGTGGCGGAATCATCGCCGCCGCCTACGATTGAATTTATCCTTGCCCTCGAACAACGCTAAACTCCATGCCCCAAACCGACCACGACCGCGCCATCGCCCTCGCCGGAGTCATGCAGGCTATCGAACTCGTCCGCAACATCGCCCGGCGCGGCCAGGCGAACGCGGACGATACCGAAACCTGCCTGAACAGCCTGCTCCAGATCGATGCGGCTAGCAGCGCCGCCATCTACGGCGGCATCGCCCGGCTACGCACCGGGCTGCGTCTGCTCGAACAGCAGCTCGAACAACCACGGGACATGGAACTGACGCGCTATGCGGTCGGGCTGCTCGGCCTGGAACGCAAGCTCGCCCGGCGGCCCGAGCTGCTGGCCACCCTCCGCGCCGGCATCGAAGACGCGATCCGCAACCTGCCGCATTTTCCTGTCGGTCACGACAACACCATCGCCCGCTTCGCCGATCTCTATCTGAACAGCCTCAGCACTCTGACGCCGCGCATCATGGTCAACGGCGACCCGGTCCACCTGAACAACCCGGACAACGCTAACCGGATTCGGGCGCTGCTGCTGGCCGGCATCCGCGCCGCGATCCTCTGGCGGCAGAGCGGCGGCGGCCGGCTGACCTTGCTGCTGCGGCGCAATCCGCTGTTGCGGGAAACGCGGCGGCTGCTGGCCAGTCTGGAGTGAAACGCCGCCGCTTCAGTTCTTCCGGTATGCTTCCATCACGTTGCGCAATTGCCCGATCTTGTCGAGCACCCGGCTGAGCTGCACCACGTCGGTGATTTCCAGGGTCAGTCCCATCCGGGCGATGGACGTGTCCTGGTCGGTCAGGGTGTTGGCGCCGAGCACGTTCACCTGGTCGTTGGCCAGGATCGACGTAATGTCGCGCAACAGGCCGGAACGGTCGTGGGCGACGATCATCACGTCCACCGGGTAAGTCGCCGGGGTCTCGCCCCAGCCCACCTCGATGATGCGCTCGTGATGCTGGCTGGCCAGCGCCAGCAGATTGGCGCAATCCTGCCGGTGGATGGTCACGCCGCGCCCCTGGGTGATGTAACCGGCAATCGGCTCGAACGGGGCCGGCTGGCAGCAGTGCGCCATCTGGGTCAGCAATCGCCCGATCCCCTGGATTTGCACGTCGCCCTTGCTGGCGCCCGGTTCGGCAGGCCGGGGTTTGCGAGCGACGGGCAAACTGTCCCCGGCCACCGGGACCGCCGGCAACAGGTCCTGAATCCGGGCCACCACCTGCGCCGTGGTCAGAACGCCGTGTCCGAGGGCGGCGAACAGATCGTCCAGCTTGGCAAAATCGAGCTTTTCCGCCACTTTTTCCAGCTTGAGGTGACGGATGCCCAGCCGCTGGAATTCCCGCTCCAGGGCAGCGCGACCGGCGGCGATGCTCTTGTCCTGATCCTGCTGGATGAACCACTGGCGGATTTTGGCCCGCGCCCGGCTGGTCCTGACATAACCCAGATGCGGGCTCAGCCAGTCGCGACTGGGGTTGCCGACCTTGGCGGTCAGCACCTCTACCTGTTCGCCGTTCTTGAGTTCGTAGGTCAACGGCACGATCCGGCCATTGACCTTGGCGCCCCGGCAGCGATGACCCACTTCCGTGTGCACGTGATAGGCGAAATCCAGCGGGGTGGCGCCTTGCGGCAGTTCCAGGATGGCGCCCTTGGGCGTGAGGGCGTAGACCCGGTCCTGAAACGCCTCGGCCTTGAATCGCTCCAGCAGATCGCCCTCGTCGGCGTCATCCTCCCGGTACTCCAGCATCTGCCGCAGCCAGGTGATCTGCTGGTGGGCCACCTCATCGGGTCCCCCGCCGCCTTCCTTGTAGCGCCAGTGCGCGGCCACGCCCAGTTCGGCGTGCTGGTGCATGGCGACAGTACGGATCTGCACCTCCACCGCCCGGCCTTCCGGCCCGAGCACCGCTGTATGCAGGGACTGATAGCCGTTAGGCTTGGGATGGGCGATGTAATCGTCGAATTCCCGGTGGATATGATTCCAGTGGGCATGCACCACACCGAGTACGGCGTAGCAGTCGTTCACCGTGTCCACCAGCACCCGCACTGCCCGAACGTCGAAAATCCGCTCGAAGGCCAGATTCTTGCGCTGCATCTTGCGCCAGATGCTGAAAATATGCTTGACCCGGCCGCCCACCTCGGCATGGATACCGGCCTGGCGCAAGCAATCGCGCAACTCCTCCATGACCCGGGCGATGTAGCGCTCCCGGTCGGCGCGGCGCTCGTCCAGCGCGGCGGCGATCTGCTTGTACGTGACCGGATCGAGATAGCGCAGCGCCAGGTCTTCCATTTCCCACTTGATCCGGCCGATGCCGAGCCGGTTGGCCAGCGGGGTGAAAATATCGAGGGTTTCCCGGGCGATGCGCCGCTGCTCCTCGGCGGGCGCCCGGCTTAACTGGCGCAGCGCATGCAACTGCATCGCCAGCTTGATCAACACCACCCGCACGTCCTGGGCCATCGCCAGC